>NZ_JBEOPP010000023.1:0-61621 GCF_040310185.1 Shewanella sp. T24-MNA-CIBAN-0130
AGTATAAGATCATAGCGAGATGTTAACGTCAAATAGTGAGTTAAATTGTTTAAAAAACGTTCACGATCTCGCCCTGGAGCGAATGTGCCTATTACCATCGATATAGATAAAATTACTGGCGCAAATAATAGTGAATATTGGCAATCGGTTTTAAATATGTCCCCAGAAATCTTAAAGTTAGACACATTAACTTGGCCTGACACTTTATATCGATTAAACATAACTCAAACAGCCGACGTTATGTGTCGTGTCGTTGATGACTATCAAACTTATGAGCTATCAAGCTTTGTGACTGAAGAAACGTTCTCTACTACTATGATTGCGGAAATCTTATTTGATTTTTATTTCCCAGACAATATTAGCATAGATGAAGAAAATCAAACTATTGCACTGCTTGACGATGATGGCAGTATTGAACAACGTTTTCAAATGACTAAAAGCAATAGTCCGAGTGATCAGTTATTAATTGAAGTGGCTGAAATCGTCGAAGGCTCTGCACAACAATATGTGTATCCAGACTACTTTGTACTTGATAACCAACAACTGATTGAAGTTGAACTCAATAAAGCAATGCAAACATCTACAGCAAATAATGTATCGGTAACGTTTGATAACAACACAGGGTTTACCCAAACCTTGTATCAACACCTTTACGACCAAGTCAAGCCATTGATTTTTGGTCAATAAAGGCCGCTACTGATAGAAATAAAAACCCCCATAGCGTTGGTTTATGGGGGTTTATTCATTCAGCAGCGAAATATTATCTAGCTTTAATCATATTGCCTTGTTTATCTTTAAAATTGCCAACAGCAATAATGATAAAAGCGATATGTGATCAAACGCTAAAAAAACATACAACCATTAAAAAATAGATCTACACGCCGAGCTTTACTGCTCGTCATCCTCTTCCGCTTGCATACGTTCTACATCTTCTTTGGTATAGCCCATGGCTTCGGTTACATAACATATCTTCACCAACTGGAACATTTGCACAAAAGAGCTAACCCGTCCTGCATGCATTTGTACATTTAATAACGCCATGGTGGCACCTGCATTATCGCCGGGGGATACTGTAGCGCTCAATTCAGATAACGACTGGTTATTAGCAGAGACCTCATCAATCAAGCTGTTATATTCTGTGACGTTTTCTGGCGTATAACAGGTAGATGTTTCAGGTAATTGCGATAAAAACTGCTCATACTCTTTTACAAACAGCCTAGCTTGCACCAACGTCTGCTCACCGAGTGCTTGTAATTCTTGCACCTTGCCACTTTGGAATACAGCCGACGCATTGCCAGAATCCATGAGCTGATTAAACTCTTGCATCAAGACTAGCTGCTTATCGGATAGCACTTTTGCATCTTGTGCTATGGGTTTGGTTTTAGCTTCAAATGCATCAATAGCAACTTGGTTACTAGCCAATGCAGCAAAACTCATTGTAGTAAACGCCACCATCAAGCTGACTTTTCTCATCATATTCATCGATAACATCCTGTTAGTTGGGTTTTAAATAAGTGCTTTAAATAGATCCATTGTCTTGCGATTCAGATATGGCATTTACCAGCTGTGAATGGCATAGCTGTATTTAGTGGGAATTTTATAGGCTAATGATTCAGTGCCATGCCAAGTGATCAAATAAGTAAATTTAGCAACAACAATGCCACCCATTTTTATAATGAAATAACTTACTGCCTTTTCACTTGAATTACGATAGCCTTTATGACTATAAAAAAAACCAAATACATCCTTTTAAACAGTAAATAAGTTTTTAAGCTTGATAATTAGCTTATAGGCCGAAATCGAGACAACACTAGCTGATTGATATCAACCAAAGTGTCAAAAACATTATAGTTTTCTCGATATTAAGCCTTAAGCACACAACCAACGCTGGCAGTTTGCTGCGCCTTGGCGTCGTTTTCGCTCTAGATGCTCACAATATTCAGTTAAGGCAGGTAACGCCCCTACCGCGCCTTTGAATAATAACCCAAACTCTGTAGTTATTTTTAGCCAGTTCTCGGCAGGTATGTTTAGTCTATTAAGAATAGCTTGGCTGCTTGAACTAATTGCACCCCGTTTATCTTCTCGAATAATTCGGTCGGTATCTTCCACCAGCACAATATAGTCTTTTACGCTGAACATTAAACCATTAGGCATGTTTACACGCTCATTACCTATAAAAGGCAATAACTCTGCTGGTTGTTCACCTTTTATCGCTGAGTGTATTCGGCGTTGAATGCTGGTGTAGTCTGAGGTTTCTGGTGTGGTGGCCATTTTGGCTCTAATAGGGTTTAAATTAACATAAGCCATACAACTCAGAACGGCTGCTTCGTCGAGTAACGCTTGGGATTTAAACCGCCCTTCCCACAAATTCATCGAAAATGAATTTGAACAGCTTTAGCTGGCTCGAAGGGTGAGTGCCATGGATGGCAGCGAATAGAATCTGCCTGTGCACTTATCTTCTTTATTGGCCATTCGAGCAATCGGCTCACTCAAGGAGCGCATTAACCAACTGATATCAACCAAGCGTTGTCGATATTGGGTAATGCAATCATTCACTGTTTTAAACTCAAATTCGTTTAGGTCTTCACCTTTTACAAACTTGTGTGTCAGTAAGGTGCCTTTAAAGCCTTTGTGCCACTGCACCAACACGTCTTTATCTGACCAGTGTTTCACTTTATCTGCATCAACCTTAATCACGACATGTAAGTTATTGCTCCCTGCTTTTTAACAAGAATGCATAAGCACAAATATCAATAGCAAAGATGTCAGCGAGCTCAAGAATACGAGTATCAACCCACTCACGCCGATGTTCAAGGTTCTCACCTGTTAAATTATTAATCCCTCAAAGAAAAGTCAGACGTACTAAACGGGAACAGCAGTGATAGTAAGGCGTATCTTCTAAGCTAACGATAGCTTGTCTTGGTCTAGCCATCTTCAATTACCATTTTTAGAAAACATAATTAAAGTCTAGTTGAGTGTTTAATATTCATTCAAGTGGAATGATTGGCCATATTTAATGCTTACTTAGATATTCGTATTAACGAAAAATTTAATCATAAAAAACCAGTAATAAATACTGGTCTTTTAATTGAATAATTAAAAAATTTAATTATTGTAATTCAATGGTCACGACATTTGTCACACCTTTATCTAGTTTGATCATACCGCTGGTATAAAACTTACCATCCTTTTTAGCTTGAGACTTTAAATAATAGTCACCGCTATTAATAATAATGGCTTCAGCATAATGAGATGTAACTGGATTCTCATTTAACCAACCATTACTATCTTGTGCATATAAATAGGTTTGATTCTCCATAGCTGCACCACTATCTTGATGGAACGCAACAAATCGCACCATTGTCATACCTTTAGGATTTTTCTCGTGTTCAATCGAACGAATAGCACCATATTCTTGAGATAGCCTTGTGTTTTCAGTAATGTAAAATGACTCAGACTTATTCGAATACTGTTGCGTAGGATGTTTGTAAACAGAGCCATTATTAATTGCTGTATCCTTGCCAATACCCGTAATGCCTGATACTGAATCGCTAATCATACGTATATCATTACTTTTACATCCAACTAAACTTAACACTAAAGCGCAAAATAATATTTTTTTCATCTCTAAAGTCCCTTAATTTAATTTTCCCATTACTTTCAGATGCGGTTCTTATAATTTATGTATACATATATTTGCATCAAAGTTTATATACTCTTATTTAAGCAGTAAATTATCAACTGAAATAATATTAGTCAACATTCTTAGAGAGTAATCAATAAACTAGACACAACAACACACCCTAAATAACTATTAATTACAAAAATAACATCACAAGTGATGCAATAAATCGATATCTAACATTTACGCCTAAATTAACTCGTAAAGTAACTGAGTAATACTTATATTCGTTATAAATCAGAAAAAATATTGAAGGTCTTGGGCAATACACCTGTCCCAAGCTGCTTGGGTCACAGGTGATTCATCACTGGTTTTATCAGGCGTTATTGCCTAAAGAAGTGAACTTTTCAGGCTCGTTACGATCAGCTCCTCTGAACACATCACAGGAATCGATATCAGATGGGCAAATCCAAGCACTGCATCACCAACTGGCCTGAATATAACAAAGCCTTGGTCAACAGAGGCTGACTCACTTTCTGGATAGATGAACAAGCGATAAAACAGTGGTGCAGCACCGAGCATCATGGCGGCCGAGGACGAGGTTTTCAGTATCGCGATACCGCTATCTAATGAGCTAATGCTCAAAGGTCTGTTTAATCTGCCTTTGCGGGCGCTAGAAAGTTTCATCAACTCATTGTTTTATCTAATTAATATGCCTTTATCTTCTCCAGGTTACAGCTGTATTAGCAAGCGGGCTCAGACAGTCGATATCAAGTATCGAAACCCTTGCCGTGGGCCGATTACCCACTTGGTTGTTGATGCCATAGGGCTAAAAGTTTACGGCGAAGGTGAATGGAAGATGCGCAAGCATGGCAAGGAGAAACGCCGTACTTGGCGTAAGTTGCATATTGCCATAGGTACGCGGACCCACGAGGTTATTGCTGCAGAAGTGAGTATGGTCAATGTCGCAGATAATGAAGTATTACCGACTTTTGAAATCCACTCAGGCGTAAGATAGCGCAAGTGTCTGCTTATGGTGACTACGATACAAAAGACTGCCATAAGCTGCTTAAGCGAAAGGGCTGTAAGCCCACCATTCCGCCGAGAAAAAATGTGGCTTACTGGGAGGACGGCCATCCTAGAAATGAAGCAGTTAAGGCGTTGAAGAATGATGCGTTAAAGCAATGGAAGAAAGATAATTATTACCACCAACGCTCACTCTCAGAAACGGGCATGTACCGTTATATGCAGCTCAACAATGCTAAGTTGAGCCTACGAAATGATAACGCTCAAGTGGGTGAGGTTTTAGCAGGGGTGAAGGTCATGAACAAAGTCATAGGACTCGGTATGCCTGTTCGTCAGGCGGTGAATTAGTATCGGAAAACGAGCTGGGGATTGGCTTGCCCAAGACTGATTTGATCAACAAGGTCGTTTGATTAAGCAATTTGCTATTAATCCACAACAAGTTGAAGCAAAAGGGGTTGGTGAATATTCACCTATCGCTAATAACTTTGATGACGCAGGCCAAAAGCAGAATCGACGAGTTGAGTTGGTGATTCGTTCGGACAATAAATAGCCTCAATTCAGGATAATTAACAGTGATAAAACTGAATAAGCAGTCATAAAAAAGTAGCCTTGACGGTAATGCCGTTTAGTTAACAACAAACTATTGGCTAATCTATCTAATACAGCCGTCTAAATCCGAGTGAATTTAACACACTCGGATTTTTTATGGACATTGCTATTGTGCTCGACATTATTAATGATTGGGAATCATCATAAAATTTATTTTAATACCAATTTAGTTAATAACTGCAACTGAGTCATTAATGCGACATCTTTATGATGTTGACCATTGATACTTAATGTCACTTGCGGATTGTCTAAAAAATCACGGGCGTCTTCCTCACTATAAATAACAGGCGTTGCGAGCTCATAACGCTGATTATGATCCACATTTAATGTTAAGTATAAGGGTTCAGAACGAACCCAACCCCCTGAATCATCAGCATTGTCTTGAAAAGTATCTCGATAGTTAATTTCAACCAATTGTTGTCCATGGTTAAGCCCAATGGTATGTTCAAAACTCACGTTTTTACCGTTAATAGTTTCGACTATTATGGAGTCCGGTACAGTAATACTAGACGCTTGAGCTGACGCGCCGAATAATAATGCTAAGCCGATTGTGATAGAGCTGAGTAGCGTTTTAGCAGAAAATGAAGTCGTCATAGTCATATTCATCCATATTTCATACTTAACGATTAAGTATGTTGGTCATAATTTAATAGACCTCGAAATATGCCAATAACTTTCAATTTTTTATATTAAAAATACCTTAACAAAAATGAGTGCCTTTCATTAATGGTTATCTTATTGTATTAATAATGGTTTATTACTCAGATTAATACAGAGATAATATTACGTAGACAAAATGAATCAACCGTAATGATAATACCAGGCTATTGACAGCTCCTTATCAACAGAGCCAAATTCAAATAACATACGGGTCTTTCAATAACGTGTTATTTATCCACAGCATAGATTTTTCCTTTACCAACGGCTACTGCCGATGAAACCAGATATTCATATTGCAGATCTAATCCGAATATGAAGAATGAGTTGAAAACCCACCGTTTAATGACTTGACTTTACTAGGGGCTTGATAAAATAATCTGATCTAGATCCAACCATGACCAGTGTGTGCCATACTCGGCCACAATATTATTAACATAATGATAAAAATAGACTAATTTTTTATTATTACCCAACTTGAGCTACAGTTAAGCAAGGCAACGCCCTTATTATGTGGAGAAAAAATGGATAGTTTTTTCAGTTTGATGAGCAACGCCGTATTGTTACTGGCTCTTGTGGTCATTTATGACGTCATTACCTTACAAAGGCTAACGCCCGATAAATATAAAAATGTCTTGAGTGGCATTTTTATCGGGATGATTGCGATCAGTGTAATGAATAATCCTTGGGAGCTTAGGCCTGGGATTGTTTTTGATGCTCGCTGGATATTATTAAGCTTGAGCGGTTTATTTTTCGGTTTTATTCCGACATTAATTGCCACTATCCTCGCGGCTTGCTTTCGTATTTATCAGGGCGGAGCAGGTTTATACGTTGGCACATTGGTTATTTTCATCAGTTCTGCCATTGGTTTAGGCTGGCGATACTGGATGCAACATTCAAACAAACAACCCAATTGGCAAAACCTATTGGTTATGGGGATTGTGGTCGAGCTTGCCGTTTTATCGAGTTGGTTATTAATGCCTATAGCAGATAAATACGACATCATGCTTACCATTGGTCCTACATTACTAACCGTTTACACTTGTGGCACTATGCTACTTGGATTACTGCTTAAAAAACATCAACAAAGGCAACAATTAGCACAAGAATCACATCATAATAAATCGCTCCTCGAAGCCGAAAAAAACCTGTTACAAAGCATTATTGATGGTATTCCCGATATTATTTTTTATAAATCAACCGATGGCATTTATTTGGGCTGTAACAAGGCTTTTTCTAATCTGTTGCAACTCAAATCAGAGCAAATAAAATATCATAACGATTATGACTTATTTGATTGCCAACAGGCGGATAAATTTATCAAAGCGGATCAGTTTGTGTTGCAAGAAAATCAGTCGTGGATGGATGAAGAATGGATCACGACACCAGATGGAGTTGAGCATATATTTAGAACCCAAAAAACACCTTTTACTCATTTATCCGGCAAAATTCAGGGCATTGTTGGCGTAGGCCGAGATCTGGCCGCTCAAAAGCATATCGAAAAACAATTACGTCGCAGTGAAATCACTTATCGCAACATTATAACGACTGCCCAAGATGGTTTTGTCATTGTGTCGGTCGATGGCAGGATAATAGAATCAAATCAGAGTTTCGCCAATATGACGGGGTATACTCTAGATGAATTACTCGATAAGCCTATTAATCAAATTGAAACCAGTGAAAAACATCAGTTTTCAAGCCAAAATATCCTTACAGCAAAGCAAACTAAAACCATCAATTATACTTCGCTGCACAAACATAAGCTGGGGCACTTGTTTCATGTTGACGTGAATATCAGCTTTTGGGATGGTGATGACAGTATGTTTTTCTGCTTTGTTAAAGATATTTCAGAGCGAATTAATGCAGAGCAAAAGCTGCTAAACAGTGAATCTAAATTCAGACAAATCTTCGAAAAAATCCCCTCGATTTCGGTGCAAGGTTATGATAAAAACCGTTCGGTTATTTTTTGGAACCAAGCCAGTGAAAGCCTTTATGGCTATTCAAAAGAGCAAGCATTAGGTCAAAAACTCGAAAATCTAATTATTCCATTACCCTATAAGAACCACGTAATTGACAACATCAATGCATGGATTAATGATGGTATCCCCATTCCCGCTGGAGAGTTACTCCTTAGACGTGCAGATGGCAGTAGTGTCGCGGTTTATTCATCCCATACGTTAATCAATAACACAGACAACGAAGTGGAAATGTACTGCATCGACATTGATTTAAGCGCTCAAAAAAAGGCTGAGGAACGAGCCCTCACGCTGTCACAAGCAATAGAACAAAGCCCTATCTCAATGATATTAACCAGTATCGACAGTAAAATTGAATATGTTAATAGTGCATTTGAAAAAATTTCTGGCTACACCGCAAGTGAAGTCATTGGCCAACCGGCTAGCATGTTAAAGTCGGGGTTAACCCCTAAATCACTTTATAAAGAATTATGGGATTCGATTTCTCAAGGACATGCGTGGCAGGGTGAACTGCAAAATAAAAAGAAAAACGGTGAGATTTTCTGGGAACATGCTCATATCGCACCCATTTTTGACAATGCGGGCATCACCAAACACTATTTGGCACTAAAACAAGATGTAACGTATTACAAACAGCAAGAAGAAAAAATCCTCCATCAAGCTCATTACGATAGCTTAACAGGCTTGCCAAATAGACTGCTCTCCCTTGATAGATTGTCGCAAATGCTCAAAGACGCTTATCGTGCAAAAAACAGTGTGGCAGTACTGTTTTTAGATTTAGACGATTTTAAAAAGGTTAATGACACCTTGGGCCACTCTGTTGGTGATGAATTGTTAATTAAAGCGGCTGCAAGGTTAAAACACTCCATTAGAGACAATGATGTAGTGGGTCGGTTAGGAGGTGATGAATTTATCATTATACTGAGCAACATCAATAATCCCGCTGACGTTGAGATCATTGCCACTAAACTGCTCAAGAAATTTCACATTCCTTTTAGACTCGAAAGCCGTGAGTTAGTGTCAACTATCAGTATTGGTATTGCACTTTACCCGCTAGACAGTGAAGACCCTAAAGAATTACTAAGACAGGCAGATTCTGCCATGTATTATTCAAAAGACCGCGGCAGAAATACCTATAACTTCTATACCCATCAAATGAACCACGATATGAATCGACGCCTTAGGGTTGAAGAGCAATTACGAAGTGCATTGAAGCGCAAAGAGCTCGAGGTTTATTTTCAACCCTTTGTAGACATTAGAAGTCGTAAAATCATTGGCGCAGAAGCGCTGCTTAGATGGAATAGTGATTTACTTGGCCAAGTCACTCCTGATGAATTTATTCCTATCGCAGAACAAACGGGATTGATTGTCTCTATCGGCCAATTTGTTATCGAGAACGCATTTACTGCAGCCAAAAAATGGCAGCTCGAATTTAATCCTCATTTTAAAATAGCCATTAACGTTTCTCCCAAACAATTCCGAGAAAATACCTTTGTTGATATGCTTAAAATTCAGCTAGATATACACCAAATTAATGCTACTTCTGTAGAACTTGAAATCACCGAAGGGGTACTACTCAGTGGCGATCCTATTATAGACAGTAACTTAAGCTGGATTAACGATATTGGTGTCAGTATCTCGATGGACGATTTTGGTACCGGATATTCGTCACTCAGTTATCTGCGCAGTTACCCTTTTAATACCTTGAAAGTAGATAAGAGCTTTATTCACGATATAACGGTTGATCCGGGCGATCTGGAACTGGTCGGCGCGGCGATAGCAATGGGACATGGGCTCAATTTAACGGTCGTTGCAGAGGGTGTTGAAACAGAAGAGCAGTATCATCTGCTCAATGCACTGAAATGTGATTACGGCCAAGGTTACTTATTTAGTAAGCCATTACCTCGAGCTGCATTTGAAGAGCTGTTAAAGACACAGGCAAAAAATAAAAGACCGAATAAGAAGCCCTTATTAAGGCGCTGATCAAAATGCCTATCAGCAAACTGACAGGCATCAATAAATCTGCTTCGCGATAAGAGTTCTCGGTTAACCACGCGCTATTGAAAATAAGCACGCTTAGCGACTTAGCGATTAAACTAAGTCGTTTTCACTTTCCAATTCACTTTTTGTCCGGCAAAAAATGGCACGATAGGATTACCGTTAGGTAAAATAATCTCTTCTGGCACAACCCATTCTTGTTTCACTAATGTCACGGTTCCGGTATTACGAGGGAGACCATAAAAATCGGCACCGTATAAGCTGGAAAACCCTTCGAGCTTATCTATAACACCTAAATTATCAAACACTTGAGCGTATAATTCTAATGCACTCCATGCACTGTAACAGCCTGCACAGCCACAAGCGGACTCTTTACGGTGTTTCTCATGGGGGGCTGAGTCGGTGCCTAAAAAGAACTTACTTGAACCAGTCGCTACAGCCGCTTGCAAAGCTTGCTGGTGAATATTACGTTTCAGTACCGGTAAACAAAAGTTATGCGGGCGTACGCCACCGACTAACAAGTCATTGCGATTTAACAGTAAATGCTGTGGGGTAATAGTGGCGGCAACATTGGTTGAAGCGGCCGCAACAAACTCAGCGGCTTCTTTAGTCGTGATATGTTCAAACACCACTTTGAGGCTGGGAATTGATTCGACAATGCGCGATAAGTAACGATCAATAAAGAGCTTTTCGCGATCAAAAATATCGATATGCGCTTCGGTCACTTCACCGTGAACCAATAGCAACATGCCCTGCTCGGCCATAACCTCAAATATCGGAAACAACTCATCCAATGCTTTTACCGCCGCATCTGAGTTTGTAGTGGCACCTGCTGGGTATAACTTCCCCGCGACAACACCTGCCGCTTTAGCATCGATAATGTCTTGTGCTGAGGTATTATTGGTTAAAAATAGGGTCATTAACGGCTGAAAATCACTTCCGATTGGGCGAGCCGCTAAAATACGATCCCGATAAGCAACCGCCATCGCCGCTGTCGTTACTGGCGGGACTAAATTAGGCATCGCAATCGCGCGTTGAAACAAACGAGCCGTAGCAGGAACCGTCTCACCGAGCATATCCCCATCACGAAAATGAAGATGCCAATCATCGGGAGTCGTTAAGGTAATTTGGGTCATGTGGGTTCCTTGGCTTAAATAACAGGTTGTTAGTGTTATTGTGCCTGAAATCGCTTTTTCTTAATAGATGCATAATTTGAACGCAGACTTTGCTATATCAAAAAGTCCTAGCTTATCGCTAAATAGAGTGAGATGTTGCATCAGCAGTGAATAAAACCAGCGGTATGGCACTATGCTATTATGTTGAAAGTATCATTTTTTATAAAGGAATTATATTGTTAGCCAACGCCAGATCTAGCTTACCGCGCAATGTGTGCCTTATTAGTGCAATCATGGTGACGATGATGGCTATCTCAGGCTGCAATCAAGCTGTGGTCATGAAAAGACCCGATAACATTCAGCGACTCGTTAACGAAACGCTCGTTGATGGCATACTGTCAACGGATGCCAGTATGGCGGTTACATTAGGCAGAAGCCGCACATTATCGATATGGAATGTAGCAACAAGCCAATTATTACACCAATGGTCTGACGATGACTTTGATGACACTAATTATCTGCTGGCGTTGTCAGGTAACAAACAATACCTTGCCACTGCAGGCAAACAAAAAATTTCTATTTTCAATCTTGAAACGGGCAAATTAGATATACGTTGGCCTGCGCAGGGGTTTAATCCCGATGCCAGTATTTCGAGCCTTTTTCTGAGCCAAACAGGCAGCACTATTTTAGTGGGGATGAATGATGGTTCAATTACTGTGATACAAAGAAGCAGCATGACGATGTCATTGTTTAAACAACACAGTGCTGCCGTTAATCATATTGAGCTCTCTAATTTTGAACAACAGGTATTATCGACTGGGCTTGATGGTGATGTACACATTTGGGCCACTTATAACGGTGAGCTCATCAGCAGTTTTTCCCGCCCTCAACGGATCACCAGCGTGAGTTTTGATGAAACTAATCGACGCTTATTTATTGCTGATGCACTCGACAATAATGTCATTATCGATACCCAAACTACGCAGCCAGTGAGCCATCTTGATTACCTTGAACGTTATCGCTATTTTCGACAGGCTTTATTCACCAACCATGGCAACAACTTAATTACCGCAACCTCAAAGCAAAGTGTTATCTATTGGGATGCCTCATCGGGAAAGGAGCTTTCTCATTGGGATATCACTGCCTATAACGCTGGCACAACGGTATTTTCAATGGTGATCAAACCTAATGGTAAGCTATTGACCTTAAGCTCAGACGGCGCACTTGAAACATGGAGCTTGTGAGTTAACCTTAGCTTGGAATAATAAGCCCAAGCGTTAACGACTATGCACATTAATTTTAGCCTTTATCATTATCTGAGTTACCTACGGTGACATAATAGATATCATTAAATGTCATTGGTCATGTCAAAGATCAGTTTACATATCACAGTAAAAAAAAGAATAGATCTTGCAAGTGCGAACTAAATTCAGTATATATAGCATATGCCAATAATGAGGTGTTACATGGCAAGACCAAAAATTCCCCGAACCATATGTGGCCAAGCAGCCAATATTTGTTTTAAACCCAATGGGATTCCGATGGCACAGTTAGAACAGGTGCCACTTGCTGAAGATGAAATAGAGGCTTTGCGCTTAGTTGATTTGCTCGGAATGCAGCAACAAGAAGCCGCTAAGTCAATGGGAATATCCCGCCAAACGTTAGCTAACTTAGTTAAAGGGGCTCGATATAAGGTGGTTGATAGTTTAATCAATAGCAAAGCCTTGATGACAAAAAATATCAACTAAAAATTAAACACTGGTAACACGTATTGACGTGTTTAGGTAAGTCTAATGCAAGCAGTATTGAAAGACTCTGGCCTCAAAATAACCACTCAAAGATGTAAGTTGCTTGAGTTTCTAACTCAAGTCGATGAGCAGCATTTAACAGTAGAAAATATCTATCAAGGCTTAAATGCGCAGGGAGAGACCATAGGTCTCAATACTGTGTATCGAATTATGGCGCATTTTGAGCAAGCAGGCATAGTCGTACGACGACTATTTGAGTCTGAAAATGCTGTTTATGAACTCAATAATAAACCGCGTCATGATCATTTAATTTGCTTAACCTGTGGCAAGTTAACTGAATTTACCGACCCCTTGATTGAGCTTCGTTTAGGCTTAGCAGCAGAACATCACGGTATGATTATTCACCACCACAGCCTCAATATGTATGGTCACTGCTTTGATTGCCAACAAGCACTTAATAGCCAGTCTGCTAGACAGAAAGTCGACTAGATAGCCGCTAGGTTAATATTAAATTTTATCGGAGAAAACAATGACTAAAATAGTAATTATCGGTGGGGTTGCCGGTGGGGCATCAGCAGCAGCAAGAGCAAGACGTGTATCAGAAACGGCTGAAATTATCATGTTAGAAAGGGGCGAGTTTGTTTCATTTGCCAACTGTGGTTTGCCTTATCATATCAGTGGTGAAATTGAATCCAGAGATGCATTATTGTTGCAAACACCCGAAAGCTTCAAATCACGTTTCAATGTTGATGTCCGGGTGTTTAATGAAGTGATTGCTATTGATAGGCAAGCTAAAAGGCTAAACATACGTAATCATATTACCCATGAAATATATCAAGAGTCATATGACAAGTTGCTACTAAGCCCGGGGGCATCACCAATAAAACCACCCATTAGCGGCATCAATAACCAGTTCGTCCATAGTCTACGTAATATTCCTGATATGGATAGAGTACTGGCGAACCTTGTGCTGCATAAGCCGAAACATGCCACTGTGGTAGGGGGTGGGTTTATTGGTTTAGAAATGGTGGAAGCGCTGCGCCACCGAGGATTAGAGGTGAGCTTACTCGAACTTGCCGACCAAGTTATGGGGCCTGTGGATATTGAAATGGCCAATATACTGCATCAAAAGCTAGTTGATAATAAGGTTGATTTACGCTTAAAAACAGGCTTAACCGCCGTCAATGAGTGCCAAATTCAACTTGCTGAAGCCGATATTACCGATGACTATGATAAACCGGTACCGCCCCATTCCCATTTACAATTAACCTTGAGTGATAACAGCACTTTAGCGACAGACTTAGTCATCCTCGCCATCGGCGTTAAACCAGAAACTAGCTTGGCATCAGAGTGCGGCTTAGTATTAGGCCCGCTCGGTGGTATTCGTGTAGATGCCGGGATGCGTACTTCCGATGCAGATATTTATGCTGTCGGCGATGCCATTGAAACCGCTGATTTCGTCAGCGGTAATCCTTCACTTGTTCCACTTGCTGGACCGGCTAATCGTCAGGGACGATTAGCCGCAGATAACATGTTGGGTGGTGATAGGTTATATCGCGCTACCCAAGGGACCGCAATCTGTAAGTTGTTTGATATGGCCATCGCCTCGACGGGATTAAATGAGAAAAGTTTGCTAAGGCAAGCTATCCCATTTGAAAAAATTTATGTCCACACAGCAAGCCATGCCAGCTATTATCCTGGGGCTCACCCTATTACTTTAAAACTGTTGTTTTGTCCTGATAATGGCCGCATTTTAGGTGCTCAGGCTGCAGGGATTGATGGTGTCGATAAGCGTATTGACGTATTAGCGGTAGCGCAACGCGCGGGGATGACGGTATATGATTTAGCCGACCTTGAGCTCACTTACGCGCCTCCTTTTGGCTCTGCGCGAGACGTGGTCAATCAGGCAGGTATGGTCGCGGCTAATGTGTTATTAGGCGATGAAGTGACTTGTCACACTCAAGATCTACAGGCCTTGACTGCGACACAAATTATTGTCGATGTGCGTAATCCTGGCGAACTAACGGCTGTGGGTGCGATTGATAATGCGATTAATATTCCGCTGCCGCAACTTCGAGACCGACTCAATGAACTTCCCAAAGACAAAGAATTATTGCTGCTCTGTCAGGTAGGGTTGCGCGGTCATGTCGCCTGTCGCATGTTAGTCCAGCATGGTTTTAAAGCACGCAACCTCAGCGGTGGCTATAAAACTTACCAAATGGTCAATGCGCGTTTTTAGTACATTAGTTAAGAAAAACCTTAACAGCCATCTGTCCCTATTAATAAACAAGGCTTAGTGTGAGTAGTTATCAAGATTGTAAACAAAGCCACAGTCAATGTGTTGTCTGTGGCGACGCTAAACAAAATCCATTGTCATTACAATGTAAGTTTTTTGCAGACGGTGACAATCAGGTTGTTGGTTATCATAAAGCAAGTCAGCAGCTTCAAGGCTACACTAGCTTCTTACATGGCGGCGTAGCAAGCACCTTAGTCGATGCTGCCATGACTCATTGTTTGCTTATGCAAGGCATTAAAGCCTTAACTGCAGAAATGACAGTACGCTTTGTTGCCCCAATAAAAGTTGGCGATGCCATCAAAATTGTCGGTCATCTGGTGAGCAAACGCTTAGGAATGTACCAACTAGAAGCCGTACTCTATGTAGAAAATAAAGCTTGCGTGACGGCTAAGGCGAAGTTTATTCAACCTAGGAACGGAGTCATAGGCTAGCTTAGAACCCATCTCAGCAACAAGGACGAGTCTATATTTTCATTTAAATCTAGCCAAAAAAAACCAGCCTGATGGCTGGTTTCGTTTTATTGGCTTAGCTGACTAGCGATTAAGCTTGTGGACGCATCGCTGGGAATAAAATCACATCACGGATAGTATGCGTGTTAGTGAATAGCATCACCAAACGGTCGATACCAATACCTTGACCCGCGGTTGGCGGTAAACCGTGCTCGAGTGCAGTGATGTAGTCTGCATCGTAGAACATGGCTTCGTCATCGCCGGCATCTTTGGCATCAACTTGCGCTTTAAAGCGGCTGTCTTGATCTTCAGCATCATTGAGCTCAGAGAAGCCGTTAGCCACTTCACGGCCACCGATAAAGAATTCAAAACGGTCGGTGATGAAATCATTGTTATCATTACGACGTGCTAAAGGCGAAATATCCGCGGGATAGCCAGTAATGAAAGTAGGTTGCATCAGTTTAGTTTCAGCGGTTTCACCAAAAATTTCTTCCAGCAACTGGCCACAAGTCCAGAATTTTTCTAGCTTGATGCCTAGGCTCTTGGCCAAGTCGCGCATAAAGTCTACGTCTTTAACTTGCTCGTACGTCATCGCTTGTATAGTGGCGTTATCAGGATTGTATTTCTGAATGGCTTCTAACATGCTTAAACGGGCATAAGGACCACCAAAGTCTACTGTGTCCTCGCCGTATGGCATTTGCGCACTACCGAGTAAATCAATCGCAATTGAACTGAGCATTTCTTCAGTTAAATCCATTAGGTCTTTATAATCCGCGTACGCCATATAGAATTCCATCATGGTGAATTCTGGGTTATGACGTGGCGATAAACCTTCGTTACGGAAGTTACGGTTAATTTCGAACACACGCTCAAAACCACCAACCACTAACCGCTTTAAATACAGTTCTGGCGCAATACGTAAGTACATGGCCATGTCTAACGCGTTGTGATGAGTGACAAATGGACGTGCAGTAGCACCACCAGGAATAACGTGCATCATAGGAGTTTCAACTTCCATGAACTCTTTTTTGACCATAAAGTGACGAATAGCGGAAACCACTTTAGAACGCATAATAAAGGTATTGCGAGACTCTTCATTAACGATTAAATCAACGTAACGCTGACGATAGCGCGTTTCTTGGTCGGTTAACCCGTGGAACTTTTCAGGTAACGGACGTAATGCTTTAGTCAGTAACTGATATTCTTCCATATTAACGTACAAGTCGCCCCGGCCCGATAAATGCAGCTGACCTTTAACACCAATGATGTCACCGATGTCTAAACCTTGATAACGCTCTTTTAAATCACCTTGCACTGGCTTACCAGCGTAAGCTTGAATACGACCAGACACGTCTTGAATGACTAAAAATGGACCTCGTTTTGCCATAACACGGCCGGCAATACTGGTTTGAAACCCTAACACTTCTAGCGCTTCTTTGGTCTGCTCACCATATTGCGCCTGTAACTCAGCCGCTTTATGGCTACGTTGCCAGGTATTTGGATGAGCATTAGCAGGACAACTGGTGCGGATGTGGTCTAATTTAGCGCGACGTTCAGCAATCAGTTTGTTTTCATCTTGTACGTGTTCAGTCATATTATATTCTCGCGTTTACTCGCCACACTTTGTGATGGCGAAAAAATTAATTTACTTAAAGTCCTGATTTTAGGCTGGCTTCAATAAACTTATCTAAATCACCATCCAGCACAGATTGAGTATTGCGGTTCTCAACCCCCGTGCGTAAATCTTTGATACGGGCGTCATCTAATACGTATGAACGAATTTGACTGCCCCAGCCGATGTCTGATTTTGCATTTTCAGCAGCTTGTTTATCGGCATTTTGCTGGTGCATTTGTAACTCGTATAACTTCGCCTTTAACAGTTTATAGGCAGCGTCACGGTTTTTATGTTGCGAGCGATCGTTTTGACATTGCACCACAGTATTGGTTGGCAAATGCGTAATACGTACCGCTGAATCTGTTTTGTTGACGTGCTGACCACCTGCGCCAGATGCGCGATAAGTGTCAATACGTAAATCAGACGGATTAATTTCAATTTCAATCTCGTCATCAATTTCTGGGTAAACGAAAACGGAACAAAAAGAGGTATGACGTTTACCTGATGAATCAAATGGTGATTTACGCACCAAACGATGAACACCGGTCTCGGTTCGCATCCATCCAAAAGCATATTCTCCGGTGAACTTAATCGTTGCACCTTTAATACCCGCTACATCGCCGTCAGTCACTTCTATTAACTCTGGGCTAAAACCATGTGCCTCACCCCAGCGTAAATACATGCGCAGAACCATATTGGCCCAGTCTTGTGCTTCGGTGCCGCCTGAACCAGATTGAATATCCAAGTAACAATTTGATGCATCATTCTTACCAGAAAACATGCGGCGGAATTCGAGATCAGCCAAACGAGTCTCTAACGACTCAAGTTCTGAAGCGGCATCATTAAAGGTTCCTTCGTCATCTTCTTCAATGGCCAGTTCAAGTAACCCTTCGATGTCTTCTAGACCTGAGTCCATATCATCAATGGTTTTGACCACTAAGACTAACGCAGCACGCTCTTTACCTAATGCTTGAGCACGTTCAGGCTCATTCCACACTTCAGGGCTTTCAAGCTCTCGACTGACTTCTTCTAACCGCTCACTTTTGGCAGCGTAGTCAAAGATACCCCCGAAGTAGCTCAGTGCGTTCGGCGAGCTCTTTGATTTTGAATTTTACCGGATTAACTTCAAACATGAATATTCAACTTAAATTTAGCCGTTAACGAAAGGTGCAACGGCGTATTTTACCCCATGAGAGGCGCTAAACCTAGACCAGAAGAGCGATTATTAATAAACAAATGACGAATATATTGCGCAGAAACAACATCAAAAAAATCATTAACCTGTAATAAACAGATTAAATGGACCTATTGTTATCATTAAAAAATGATTAAAAAAATGAACCCCTTCGGGTTCATTTTTAACGATCGGTTTGGTAAAAATTATACTTTAAATTGACCCACTAACTGAGCTAAGGTCTGACCTTCATTCGCCACGGTTTTGCTCATATCAGATGCCTCTTCACTGGCTGCTAGTAACGTATTCACAATCTCTTGTACTGAATTGATATTGCGATTAATTTCTTCAGTCACTGAGCTTTGCTCGGTAGCGGCGGTGGCTATTTGGGTACTCATGTCATTAATACTGGTCACCGATGAGGTTACTGAACCTAAGCTTTCAGAAATCGCCCGCGAGGACTCAACCGAACTTAAACAACTGGTTTGGCTTTCTTCCATGGCTTGTACCGCTTTGGTGACTAACTTATGCAGTTCAGACAGCATTTCATTAATCTCGACCGTACTGGCTTGGGTACGACTGGCTAAATTTCTCACTTCATCGGCAACAACGGCAAAACCTCGACCTTGCTCGCCAGCTCGCGCAGCTTCAATCGCCGCATTAAGTGCCAGTAAATTAGTTTGTTCGGCAATTCCGCCTATGACACTGAGTACAGAGTTAATTTTTTTCGATTGTTCACTTAATGACTTCACATTGCCAGCGGCATTGTCAATTTGAGTCATTAAATTAGACACTTCCGTTAGTGAAGTATCAACACAATCTTGTGCTTTACCTACGTTATCAGAGGCTGCGTGTGTTGCCTCTGCAACCATATTGGTATTATGCGCCACATCATTCGCCGTAGCCGACATTTCAGTGATGGCAGTAACAATTTGATCAACTTCACTATTATGGTGGTTGAGTTGCTCAGTCATCGACACCGTTTGGCCATTGATGCTTTGAGCAGCATGCTTAACCCTGTCCGTTGCGCCAGCCACATCGCTAATAATATGCTGTAATTTGTCGATAAACAGATTGAATGCACTGCCTAACTGTCCAATCTCATCTTCACTGGTGATATCTAAACGTTTGGTTAAATCGCCTTCACCTTTGGCAATATCATTTAACGAGGTAGCCATATTCTGGATTGGCACCACCATTTTATGTGCCATCACCACCACGGCAAAAGCGGTTATGCCTGTAAGACCTATAGCAATGAGTAAAAACATCAGTGCTTTTTGACCCATCTCTTCCGTTTTATAGGTTTTATAAGCCGCAATGGACTCTTCAATATCATCAATATAGGCACCCGAGCCTAACATCCAATGGGTGTTGGGGATCATTACCGCAAAGCCGAGTTTTTCAATAAGCTGGCTACTACCCGGTTTTTGATAGTAATAAGAAAAATTACCAGTACCCGCTTGAGCGGCCTCTAATAAGCCAACAATAATTTTGGTGCCACTAGGGTCGACCATATCAATTTTATTTTGGCCTTCAAGTTCAGGTATCGTCGGGTGAAAAATATTGACCCCGGCATCATCATATATATAGAAATAGCCTGCAGTGCCAAAACGTAAATCTCTTAATGCTGCATTGACATTTCCCTTGTCACCCAAAGCAAGTTCATATTCAACAACGCCTTGAGCAATCTGGACTGATTCTTTTAGTTGGTTTTGGCGCTCTGAAATTAATTCACTGCGAAAGTTATCAACATCCTTGGTTAAAGATGACTCTTCATTAACATAAAAAATACTCAGTAATACGGTGAGGATCAACGAAAGCGGAATTAATGATAAGCCCAGGAGTTTATTGCGTAGTGAAGATCTCAGCATAGTGGCAAGCCTTTTGAGGGTAATAATCGATTTAGCATACTAATCTATTTTTTATAGATACTTAAACGAACTAACTATATACCTCCCAATAAAGTGAGATTTGTCTCAAAAAAGCGCAATCTAGTCACTTTTTTATAACATTGATAGTCCGCTGCCCATGGCAGCAAATCCTATCACCAACCACACTAAGCTGGGCTTGAAGACTTTTAACAGACTAAAGCCAATAATCACTAACGCCATATCCAACGGCATGATCACCGCACTGGTAAATACCGGTTGGTAAAGTGCCGCAAGTAAGAGTCCGACAACAGCCGCATTCACTCCCGCGATAGCGCCTGCTATGGCTGGACGTTGGCTTATTGAATGCCAACTTTTTAAACCCACCAGCATCAGTAAAAAACCCGGGAGAAAAATGGCTAACGTCGCCACCATAGCCCCAAGGATCGGCGACTCTAACCATAAGTCAGCACCTAAAAAAGTGGCTAAGGTAAACATAGGTCCAGGAATGGCTTGTGCAAGCGCATAACCGGTCAAAAAACGATCTGGGGTAATGTATTCACCGACGCTGGTTTCTAGCAAGGGCAATACCACATGCCCACCACCGAACACCAAACTGCCGACTTGATAGAACTGCGCAAAAATTTGTCCAAGGCTATCGGGTTGATTGATAAAATATAAAGATGCCGCTATTCCTATAATAAATAAGGCTAACCAACGATAATCAAGCTCAATAGCAGGAGAGTCCGGTGTAATACTGTCACCCCGAGTCATCAGCGTGACCCCAACAATAGCCGCCACAATTAACACGGCTATTTGGATCAATAATGAAGGCATTAATATAATAGCAACGGCGGTTGCTGCCATTAATATTTTTGCGGTTTTTCGTTGGCAAAATTGCGTGAACATTGACAAGGTTGCGTCAGCTACTACCACTACAGCAAGTAACTTTAGGCCGTGAATAGCCCCCGCAACGGTTGTTAATTGCAACCATTGCGCACTGGTAACCGCAAATAAAAACAACAGTAAAAACGATGGTAAGGTAAACCCCAAAAAGGCGGCTAATCCCCCCAGTAAACCGCCACGGTGATAACCAATCGCAAAACCGACCTGACTTGAACCAGGCCCTGGCATAAACTGACTTAGGGCGACAAAACTAGAATATTGCTTATTGTCTAGCCATTGCAGTTCGTCCACAAAGGCTTTTCTAAAATAGCCTATGTGTGCCGCAGGTCCTCCAAAGCTGATCAAACCTAATGCTAAAAAGCGACTGAATATTTGCCACATCGTCCTGGTACCTTTTTGTGTTGGTAAACAATACTATGACATTGAGGTGACATTTTTATGACGACAAAAAAACACCCTTCTCTAGTAGCCTCTTATACTAAACCTTATCAATAAGTGATCAACTCAAAACGAGTGTTGAATGACGACTCAAGTACGGCTTACTTTATAAAAAGAGTAATGCAGCGGTTCTAACATGACCAATACTTCAAATGATCGGTATGAGAAAACATGTCAAACAAATCGATTACTATTGTTATTTTATACTGACTTGCTCAACCATTGAGAGCTGAATATTGCGGCATGACAGACCATCACCACGCTCAAAATAATCATCTTTCACAGCTGCTTCCCGCGCCAGAATTAAGCATAAAAAATGCCTGATCACACAGTTGCTTCAATTGTTGTAAATCTTCAATACTGCCGCCAACTTTACAGCGCATTTGCTCAGGAATGCTCAATGCTTGCTGGTATAATTGCTGGCCTTGCTCAGTCACATGTAACACACGCACGCGTTCATCTAACTCGCTGCGACCTCGAGTCACTAACGTTTTACTTTCTAAGCGTTTTAATAACGGGGTTAACGTTCCAGAATCAAGATGTAATTTCTCACCTAAGGTTTTGACACTTATCCCCGGCTCCTTCCAAAGCACCATCATCACCAAATACTGTGGATACGTCAGCGACAACTCATCTAATAAGGGTCGATATGCGCGGATCAAAGCATTGGTCGCGCTGTATAATGAGAAACACACCTGATTTTCAAGTGCTAGCGGGTTTTGTGCTGTAGGGAATTGAGATCCAGTAGACGCTTTACTAGGCATAGGCTTTACTCCGCTAACCAATAATATGAGTCAATGATAACATTGGTTGTGCACAACCTATAATTAAAAATTCAGTAAGCCACTTTTTGATAAAAATGCATCAAGCGCGGCGATCCTTGGTCGACAGAAGACTAACATTCAGTTTTACATTAAGGTTAACCATGTCACTTAGCGTTAATTCTCCTTCTTCAATGCCCACCACGATTGATTCAGGCAACAGCTTAAAAGTTGCCGTTATGGCTAACGATCAGCAAAAAATTGACGGACAAATGGCATTATAACTTATCGCTACAGCGCAACTATCTACGCAACGACCTGCGCCGCAGCAACAAGGTAACAAGGTAACAGTGGCCATAATGTAAATACCACGGCATAAACGGATTATCACAGCATCAAAACCCTAGCGAATAGTCTCTATAAAATCACTAAGGTAAAATCAACGCTTCATACCGCGAACGACATATTGATCAATCCACATCCGCTTATCTTGAGCATCAGTGTTAATATCGAAGCCATTTTAAGGCGTCATCTTGGTCTTCGAAATATTTAATCTCACCTGCAATAAACCAACTACCGACTTTGGCCGCCCATTCTTGCCAGCCTTTATTACCCCAAATCGCCACTCTTTCAAACTCTGATTTATGGTTTAACCCCAGCTTTAAATCATCCCAAGCAGCATGCAAATCCCAACCGTCGAGCTCAGTCGCATCGAGAAATAAACTCACTTGAGGTTGATCAACTTGGCTTAATGCCCCCTCTAGCATTGGGGTAATGACGAGGTAATCTTGGTGGGTTAATGTGCCCGTTGCTTTTAATGTCACAAAAAACACATTTTCAATTCGGTTTATGCCAATCGATAAACCATGTTTCTTCATATCCATATCGAGACTCCTTTACTATGCTTTTACACAATTAAATGCACGCGCGCCCATATAATGTTTGTGCATGCTTATATTTTAGCCACAGATACGAGGAAATGTATGCCGGAGTGCACAAAATAAACGTTAGAGTACTTATGGTGTAATGGGTAATATTAACCATTTAACGATCACAGCAAACGCTCTCTCTAGAGCGGCGTAATATGAGAATAGCCAAGACATGCAAACAAATGAGAGGTTAACATTCTGTTAATATGCATCAGTGGCATGAACACCATTATCAGTGGCAGTATGCCACGACGGTGATGAACAACAGGATCAATGGTCATCAGGCGACTCATCGATAAAACAACAATAGCGTTAGGGTATTCTTCCGACGGGTGCGCCTAAGACGTGATTTACTCTACGGATGCTTTACTCGACGTCCATCTTCTTTAGACAATTGCGAAAAGATCGTTGCGGCTAACATCGTCATAATGCCAACCGTAACGAACGTCAGTTGGAAAGCTCTAAGCACAGTGCCCACTCCATCACTGTCGACATCAGTGCTAAAACCGCCAAGTAAAGCCCCTGCACAGGCAACCCCCAGACTTAATGATAATTGCCCTACCACCGACAACAAACTGTTGCCACTGCTGGCACTGGCATCATCGAGGTCTATTAGAGTTACAACATTCATCGCCGTGAACTGCAACGAGTTGATTGCGCCCAGAATAGCCAGCATTCCCAACAATAACCAGTATGGAGTCTGTTCGCTTACCAAGCTCATGCTCATTAGCATGAGCCCCAGCGCCAACGTATTAGTAGTCAGTACGAAGCGATAGCCTAAACGTTCGATAATCGGTCGTGCCACATACTTGGCCAGTATCGCCGCAGCCGCTAATGGCAACATACTCATCCCAGCCTGAGATGGCGAATAACCCAGCGCCACTTGCAACAGCAATGGCACCAGAAACGGCAACGCGCCACTGCCCAAGCGAGCAAACAGATTACCAAATAGGCCAATAGCAAACGTCCTCGTCCGAAATAATGATGGCGCAAACAGCGGATGCTCAATACGCCCTGCCCGTAACCAATATGCTATCAAACACGCCATACCACCAAATAACAGTAACATCACCCGTAGGTGTGGCATATGCAGTTCGCCTAGCCCTTCCATGGCAATGGTGATCAACAACATCGCCGCACCAAACAGCAAAAAACCCAGACTATCGAAACGCAACTTTTCCTTGCCACGGAGATCAGGGATGAACCGCCACACGGCATAACAACCCACCACGCCAACGGGCAGATTGATCAAAAAGATCCAATGCCATGTCAGGTATTGCACCATCCAACCGCCCATCGTTGGACCGATCAACGGACCGAGTAGACCCGGAATGGTGATAAAGCCCATGACCCGTACTAATTCCGAACGCGGATATGTCCGAAGCACCACCAGTCGCCCCACAGGCAACATTAACGCGCCGCCCAACCCCTGAATAACCCGAGCGCCAATGAGCATGTCTAATGAATAGGACAATGCACAAAGCAATGATCCAACACTGAACAATAAGATGGCACCAAAGAAGATTTTTTTGGTGCCAAAGCGATCAGCAATCCAGCCAGAAGCAGGGATCAACAAGGCAACGGTGAGCATGTAAGCGATAATCACGCCTTGCATACGCAGTGGATCTTCATTTAAATCGCTGGCCATCGCCGGGAGTGCTGTATTGAGGATCGTCCCATCAAGCGACTGCATGAAAAAGGCAATCGCGACGACCCAAGGTAACCCACGGGCAGTCTCTGCATCGAGAAGTTGGCTATCAGGCATTAAACCTCCATTTACCACATGAGTGTAGCCACGCCAAGCAGTGCAAACAATACAGCACAACCTCGATGAATAAGCTTCATGGGTAATTTATTAGCACTAAAATGTCCAGCGAGTACAACAGGGACATTGGCAATCAACATTCCCAATGTCGTGCCGATCACAACCCAGGTGAGTGATTGATATTTTGCCGCCAAGACTACAGTGGCAATTTGAGTTTTATCCCCTATTTCAGCAATAAAAAACAAAATAAACGTCGCAGTAAAAGCACCGAGTTGATAGAAACGGTTATCATCATCATCGATTTTATCGGGTATAAGCACCCATAACGCAATAGCAAAAAATGAACCGGCCACCAGATAAGTCGCCCATTGTGGATCAATCCAAGTAATTGCCCACTGGCCAAGCCATGCAGCAAGGAAATGATTCAATATTGTGGCGAGTAAAATACCTGAGATAATAGCGCTTTTATTGCTAAATCTCACCGCGAGCAGCAAGGCTAATAATTGAGTCTTGTCGCCTATTTCAGCGATGGCAACAGTAAGAGTTGAGGCGAATAAAGCTTCCAATGTGATATTCCTAGGGGTAAATGACAACTAAGCACGAGCCACCGCATACCCCTTGATGCAGTTACTGTGCTTAGGTCTCGCTTGGTAAAACCACTGATTAACAGTGAGTTACTGTCTGCACCATGGCGTGAGGCCAATTATGTTGATACAGACATCTTGTGTGCCATAACAGCAAGACAAGATTAGCTACTCCCCTAAAACAATTCGCATTATAACGATTAAATAATTTTATTCAATGGACTCATTTTACAGTGTAAATTCGGCATAAAAATAACCTCACCCCAACAGTAACGCCGTAATGCTACGCTATTGCAAAAATCACGTGTAAAAAAGTTTGGTCTATTGTTGTGTAATTGTTTACAAACACCGCTGTTAGCCTTTAACAGTCAAAGATCCTTGCCTGCTCTGTCACCCTTCTGCTAATGTCCGATACAAATAAAATAAAAATTAGACTGGACATTTTCTGTGAATTTTAAAACGTTAGGCTCTATTTCAATTGTAGCTGGAACGGCCATTGGGGGAGGCATGTTAGCGCTACCATTAGCAACGGCAGCCTTGGGTATGATCCCCGCATTAATCTTATTAGTGGTTATTTGGGGGTTATCAGCTTACACCTCGTTATTGATGTTAGAAATTAATCTTCACTCTGGTGTCGGCGATAACGTCCATGCCATTACCGGTAAAACACTGGGAAAAGTTGGCCAGCTCATTCAAGGTGGCTCATTCCTGAGCTTATTATTTGCGTTAACCATGGTGTATCTGATGGGAGGGTCATCGCTATTAGAAACCCGTTTACAACCCATCGGCATTAACATGAGCAACCAAGTAGCCATCATACTGTTTACGGTTATCTTTGGTGGATTAATTGCCATTGGCGTGAAGTGGATTGATAAAGTATCACGCATTTTATTTACTTCTATGGTGGTGTTACTCGTCATTGTGGTGGCATTTTTATTACCAGACGTTAATTTAATCAGTGCATTAAACAATTACTCAACCGATGTTGCTTCAGGCACAGCGCTACAACAATTATGGCTAGCAGCCATTCCTGTAGTGTTTACCTCATTTGGTTTCCATGTGTGTATTGCGACGATTGTGCGCTACTTAGAAGGTGATGCCGTTTCACTCAGAAAAGTGTTATTGATCGGCTCGAGCATTCCACTGGTTTGCTATATCCTGTGGTTGTTAGTGACCTTAGGGTCTTTAGGCGGCGAAACCGTCCATAGCTTTGGTGGTTCACTGCCTAAACTCGTTGCAGCTTTACAAAGCTTAGCTCAATCAAGAATTATAATCCAAGCCATTGATTTATTTGCTAACCTTGCATTAATCACTTCGTTCTTAGGCGTTACCATGAGCTTGTTTGACTATGTTGCCGAACTCACTCGAGCCAAGGATGATGCCTCAGGTCGCGCTAAAACATGGCTCATTACCTTTATACCACCGCTATTGTGTGCACTTTACTACCCAGATGGCTTTTTAAGCGTCCTTGGTTTTGCAGCTATTCCATTGGTGGTGATAATTATCTATTTACCCATTGCAATGGCATTAAAGCAACGTTCACAGCCATTGGGCGGCTACCAAGTCTCTGGTGGCAGTTTGGGACTTATCATCGCGGGCTTACTCGGTACCTTGATTGTTGTTGCCCAGTTGATGGTGGCATTAGCCTGAACCATATAACTCATAAAATAGATTTGTAAGCGAGTTTTACAAACCCTATTAAGATGATAAAACATTTGTTAAAGTCAGGCTAAGCCTGACTTTTTTGTTTTACGCTTCAATAACATCGACCAATATAATTAAACAAGAATTAAACAAGCATGAGACATGACTGGCCATACTATACATCACACGCTAACACCTCCTCCCCAAAAAATAACGGAATTACATAATGAAAAAATGGTTATTAACTGTTGCAATAGCAGCCAGCTTTGGCGCTATGGCAGATGAAGGTATGTGGCAACCACATCAACTACCTGCGATGGCCGATGAACTCAAGGAAAAAGGCTTAGAGATCAGCGCTGAATCAATCTCTAAATTAACTGAATTTCCAATGAATGCCGTGATCAGCCTTGGTGGTTGTACCGCTTCATTTGTATCGCCAAAAGGCTTAGTCGTCACCAATCACCACTGTGCCTATGGTTCAATTCAGTACAACTCAACATCCGATAAAAACCTGCTTAAAGACGGGTTTTTAGCCAAAACTTACGCAGAAGAACTACCTGCTACACCGGGTTCGCGTATTTTTGTGACTGAAACGGTCACTAATGTTACCGATAACGTTAAAGCAAACCAAATGGATAAGGTGGGTAATGATTTTTACCAAGGCATAGAACAGCAAGAAAAAGCCTTAGTGGCAGAGTGTGAAAAAGAAGACGGTTACCGCTGCCAAGTGTATAGCTTCCATGGTGGCTTAGAATATTATCTGGTTAAGCAGTTAGAAATTCGTGACGTGCGTTTAGCTTACAATCCAGCGGCTAGCGTAGGTAAATACGGCGGCGATATCGACAACTGGATGTGGCCACGCCATACTGGTGACTTCTCGTTTTATCGGGCTTATGTATCTAAAGACGGCAAACCCGCCGATTTCAGCAAAGATAATGTTCCATATGAGCCAAAAAGCTTCTTAAAAGTATCAGCTAAGGGCGTTAGCGATGGCGACTTTGTGATGGTTGCCGGTTACCCAGGCAGTACTAACCGCTACCGCACTGCCGATGAAGTTAACAATCAGTTTGAGTGGGCTTATCCTGAAGGGAAAGTCCTGCAAGAGCGCATGATTGAGATCATCAAAGAAACCGCGCCAGAAGGCAGCGACGAGCGGATTAAATACGAAAGCTTGATTGCTGGTTTAGCCAATTATGCCAAAAATTTTACCTCGATGATTGAGTATTATGGTAAATCAACCATGCTCGCTGATCGTGAGAAAATAGAGAGCGATTTAGCAAACTGGATCGGCAAAGATAAAAAGCGCCAACAGCAATATGGCGAAACACTATCAAGCTTAGAAAAACTGGTTGCTAAGAGTCAGCAAAATCAGCAAAGAGACACTTTATTAGGTTATATCGGTTACACCACCATGGTCACCACCGCACGTGATTTGTATCGCTTAGCTAATGAGAAAACCTTAGCTGATATGCAACGTGAGCCCGGATACCAAGAACGTGACATGACCAACTTTACCTCAAGCATGGAACGTATTGATCGCCGTTATGCCGCCAGTGTCGATAAATCCCTGCTAGCCGATTTACTGACGCGCTATGCCGCATTACCTGCAGAGCAGCATTTAGCCTCTTTAGATAAAGCCTTTGGTATTAGCAAAAAATTTGATGCTAAAGCGTTAGCGAACACATTGGATAAAATGTACGCCAACACCAAGCTAAACAACAAAGAAACTCGCTTAGCATGGATGAACAAATCGGTTGCCGACTTTAAAGCCTCTAACGACCCGTTCATTCAATTTGCGGTTCAAACCTACGCTGCCGACATGGCGCTAGAAAAACAGCAAAAACAATTAGAAGGTGACTTAATGAAAGTACGTCCACAATATATGGACGCGATCATTGCCTATAACCGCGAGCAAGGTAAACCGGTTTATGCCGATGCAAACTCAAGCCTGCGGGTGACAATAGGTAACGTTAAAGGTTACTCACCACAAGATGGCCTAGTGGCAATCCCTTTTACCCGTTTAGAAGGCATTTTAGCCAAAGATACTGGAGTTGACCCATTTGATGCACCAGCAAAACAGATTGAGCTGATTAAGCAAAAGCAATACGGCGATTATTATGTCAAAGCCATTGACTCAGTCCCGGTTAATTTTTTATCGACCCTTGATACAACCGGCGGTAACTCAGGATCACCCACCTTAAACGGCCGCGCTGAATTAGTCGGTTTGCTGTTTGACGGTGTGTACGAAAGTATCATTGGTGACTGGGGATACGACGCTCAAAGCAATCGTTCCATCCAAGTTGATAGCCGTTATATGCTCTGGGTAATGCAGTACTTAGATCATGCTGACAATTTATTAGCTGAAATGGACATTGTTAAATAATCATTGTTTAACAAAATGCTCAGCTTACTGCGCATTTAAGACTCAATAACTCTGCGGCCGTTAATGGCCGCATTGTTTTTTCTGCTAATTCAGCAAGACACACATCCAGCAACTGGGTACGCATTAAATCAATCACTTTATAGCTCAACGCCTGACACATACGCCTAATTTGCCGATTTAATCCTTGGGTTAATACGATCTCAAATCTGTCTTCATCCGCCTCAGAGCTCCATCGCCGAATGTCACACGGTCGAGTTTGCACTTGCCCATATTGCACGCCTTGCGCCATCATCAATAAAAATTCTGCGCTAATAGGCTTATCCACTTGGACGACATAAGTCTTTGGATGATAAAAATCGGGATGCATTAACGCTTGAGTCAATTGGCCATCATTAGTGAGCAGTAATAATCCGCGAGAATTTTTATCTAAACGCCCTGCAGGATACAGCCTGGGTGACTCGGGTAATAAATGGAGCAGACTATGGGGATCATTAGCTAATAAACGGCAATCAACGCCAACAGGCTTATGGTACAGCCAATACTGTTTAGCTTGCACGGGCAAAATGGGTTTACCATCCACCAAAACCGTCACCGCTTCTGCGGGGTTAATGCGATCAGTATGCTTGGCTAATTGATGATTAAGACTCACTCGACCACTATCGATAAGTCGCGCAGCTTGCCGTCTTGATGCCACGCCACACACAGCTAAATAATGACTTAATCGCATCGATGTCATGGACAATACTCAAGCAAGAATGGACATAAAATAACGGGTTCCGAGAAATAGGTCCACATTAGTTTGTTACGTGTTAATTGTTATTAGCATGCTTAACCCGAGGCAGATGCAGCATAAAATATTCACCTGGGTTAATTCCCATATAGCCGATGACACAACATAGGTAAAAATTTATCAAACAATTGGCAAAATCCAACTGACGCTAATCCAATAGCATCAATGACATGAACACAATCATTAGGTGTCAATCATGATTGCAGACACTCCTCGGTCACGGGTCGATACTTAAGCAAAAACAGGCATGGGCATGTTAACCCGGAAAACCCAAAAGTAATGACCAAGAACCAAGAACAGTAATAGCCAATCATTACTGATTGGCTATTACTTGATTATCGTAAAATAGCTACATTCGTCGCCACTTAAACTGGGTAAGCAAGTGATGATTGATCATATAACCGATTTAGACTCGTTTACGAAATATCACAATGATCACTGCCATGACGGCCAAAATCATACAATACCAAGCATTAGACACTGCGACTAATGGACTAATGGTAAACACAGAGGCAATTAATAGTGCTTGGGCGCCATGTGGAATTAATCCCTGAATAATACAAGCAAAAATATCGAGAATACTGGCCGCTCGTTTGGGGGAAACCCCATGCTTTTCGGCTAGCTCCTTGGCGATATCACCCGTCACCACAATCGACACAGTATTGTTAGCTACACATGTATTGGTAGCGGCAACAATCGCGGCCATGCCTAACTCTGCCGCACGGCTTGATGCTTCGCCATTCGCTTTTGAAAAACGTTTGATTAGACGTTCAATCTGCTTGCTGACAAACGTTAGTCCACCCTGCTGCTGCATTAGTGCCGCTAAACCACCGACTAACATCGACAGAATAAAAATCTCCTGCATATTGGTAAAACCGGTGTAAATGTCATTACCAAATTGGATAAAGGTATAGTGAGAACTTAACACGCCTGTCACGCCGGCTAATACTATCCCTAATGACAGCACCACAAATACGTTTAAGCCGACCACCGCTAACACTAGAATGGTTAAATACGGTAGTACTTTTAAGATTTCAATATCCTGAGCAACAATATCTGCTTGCCCTTGACCGACAAATGAAAAAGCAATCAAGGTGAGGATCGACGCCGGGATAGCAAACACTAAGTTCTCACGAAATTTATCTTTCATTTCACAGCCCTGAGTTCGCGTTGCCGCAATCGTGGTATCTGAAATAATCGATAAATTGTCACCAAATAACGCACCAGACATTACCGCACCCGCCATTATGGCATAGTCAATATGTGCTTGATCAGCGACCCCTAACGCCACCGGCGCAACAGCAGCAATGGTGCCCATCGACGTCCCCATCGATGTTGCAATAAAAGCGGCTATAACAAAAAAACCAGGCAATAATAAATTGGATGGAATAAACGATAAACCGAGTGCCACCGTCGCATCAACGCCGCCAGTTGCTTTTGCAACAGCAGCAAATGCACCAGCCAATAAATAAATTAAACACATAGCAATAATATTACTGTGGCCAATACCTTCAATAAAGGTTTCTATCGCACTATTGATTTGCTGCTTTGACAACAATATTGCCAATACAATGGCAGGTAAAATAGCAATAACACTGGGTAATTGGTAGAACGCATAATCAACACCCTGACTTTGAAAATATAAGCCTGCACCAATAAACAATCCTAAAAACAAAAAAAGTGGCAATAATGCCACAAACGATGCCGGGCTGTTTACTGCCGAGGGGGCTGATGAAATAGCTTTAGTCAAAGTGGTCTCTCTTTATCTTAACGAATAGGGATTGGCGGATGAGAAAAGCGAGTACGACTCAATCTCGATCATCAATGAATATTTAACAATATGTTCAACGCTGCTATATATTGCAGTCACATCAAAACAAGTTGTGCCAAGAATAAGAGAACTCTTCACCACTGTCAATATAGACGTCTAGACTTCCTTTATTTTGGCGTATTTAATTCTTAAATCTGAAAAATGCTACAAATAATTTACATAAATATAGAGTCTGTTGATGTTTGGAGATCAATTTTGCAGCAGTTTGTGGCGATTTGATACCTGGCGGGTTTATCTAAAGAGCCATACTATTTATCTCGAATAAATTTGGGTCAAGAAAGAACCATAAGCCCTGATCAACTTATCGATTTGTCACCCCTTTTTAAAGTAAAAATTGATTTACGTTAGTATTAACCTAATGTCGATTTGCTATTCTATATAAGCATTCACACATTTATACCATCGCATTATGGCCTCGTCTAATAGTACAAGGATAAATGTGCAGGGTATTCAGCGTAGGTGAAATATGACCCATAAACCCGATCGGATCACTGCAATGAAACAACTCATTGCCCAAGTAAAACAAACCTTCCCATTAGACTCCCCTGATCTCTTTCGTTGTGGGCCCGCTAACAGTTGTGTGGGTTGCCCAAAAAAACTATTAGATCTTATCGATTCTGAGGTCACCTACTGGGAAGCGGCAATCGCACAGGGCGTTATGCCCTCTTTAGGTGATATCAGCCGCTTTGGTAAATTATGCCAAAACGTCGGCCGAGGATTAAAACGCAATAATATTCAACTGTCACCCGTTCTTGTAACTCAGTAAGCAACTCTGTATGCAACTCTGTATGCAACTCTGTATGCAGCTCTGAACGCCTCACTTATTTTTAGGGAAGACATATTAATACGGCTCTGAATTTACTCCTCTTGCTGTCAATAAGCGTAAAAGCGAACCGTCCAATTAGTGGCATAAAAAAGCCCACATAAGTGGGCTTAAAAGATAAAACACATTACCTTACTCGTCAGTGTCGCCTAACGATAGCAATGTCGCATTACCACCAAGAGCGGTAATGTTGTTGGTACGCGTTTTTTCAGTCACAAAACGGGTTAAGTAATGTGGACCACCGGCTTTAGGACCTGTACCTGATAACCCTTGACCACCAAATGGCTGCACACCCACTACGGCACCAATTTGGTTACGATTAATGTACACGTTACCGACATTCACTTTATCGGCTAGATTAAGCGCATGGCCTTCATTACGGCTGTGGATCCCTAATGTTAACCCAAACCCAGTGCTATTGATTTCGTCAATCACTTTGCCTAAATCAGCAGCCTTATAACGGATTACATGCAAAATAGGCCCAAAATGCTCTTTTTCTAGCATCTTTATCGAATCGATTTCAACCGCGGTTGGGGCAACAAAGTGACCCTTCTCAGTACCCGCTGGTAACTCAAGTTTATTAATTAACTTACCTACTTGGCTAATATGGTCAATATGGGCATTCAAGTTTGCTTTAGCCGTTGCATCTATCACTGGGCCCACGTCCGTCTTAACGAAGCTAGGATCGCCAATGACCAATTGCTCCATTGCACCTTTCATCACTTCAATCACCCTATCGGCAATATCTTCTTGTAAAAACAACACTCGCAGTGCTGAACAACGTTGACCAGCACTGGTAAATGATGAAGAAACTACATCATTTACCACTTGTTCAGGCTGTGACGTTGAGTCAACCACCATGGCATTTTGACCACCGGTTTCAGCGATTAATGGAATAATGGCGCCATCACGGTTGGCTAAGGTACGGTTGATAAGCTTTGCTGTACCTGTAGACCCGGTAAAACACACACCGCCAATACGCTCATCAGCCGTTAAGGCAGAACCGACAACAGCCCCCGTACCGGGTAAGAACTGCAATACATCTTTAGGGATCCCCGCTTCATGAGCAAGCTGCACGGCACGATAACCCACTAAGCAGGTTTGTTCAGCTGGCTTGGCAATCACGGTATTACCCGCGGCTAACGCCGCTGATACTTGGCCGATGAAAATCGCTAACGGGAAGTTCCATGGACTAATACAAACAAAAATTCCGCGACCTTGTAACAACAACTCATTAAGCTCACCTGTTGGGCCAGGAAGTAATTCAGGCTTAGCCATCATTTTCTTCGCTTGCACGGCGTAGTAACGACAGAAATCGACCGCTTCACGTACTTCATCGATACCGTCTTGAATGCTCTTACCCGCTTCACGGGTACACAACACAATCAGCTCTTCTCGGTTTTCTTCCAGTAAATCGGCTAGTTTTTGCAGTGCATTGGCACGCGTCTCAACCGGAGTCCGCGCCCAACGGCCAAAAGCGGCATCAGCACCCACGACCGCTTGCTCTATTGCTTTAGCATCAGCAAACGCCACAGTGCCTACCGTTAATGAAGTATCAAAAGGACTCACTACCGTTTGTACATCACCCGTTAAGGTCTGACCGTTAACCAACGGACCCGCAGTCCACTGAGTGGCACTGTACGTTTCTAATGCAGCAAAAAATGGCTCTGATTCAGAAATAATGTTCATGTTTAGTCCTTTAGAGTTTTTACGTTCTGCACCAAAAATATCTGCTGGCTGCACAATTTTTTGATTAGCTAAGGTTTTATAACCTTGTAAGGTCACTAATGGGTGAACCACTAAGCTTTCAATAGGGGTATGTGGGTCTACTAACTTGTGCACAAATGAGGTATTCGCACCGTTTTCAAGTAAGCGACGGACCAAGTAAGGCAGCAAGTCTTTATGGGCACCGATTGGCGCATAAATACGCACGGCTTTAGCACCACTTTCAGATAAAATGGTGTCGTACAATTCTTGCCCCATACCATGTAAGCGTTGGTACTCATAAAGGCGATCGCCGGCCATGGCATTAATACTGGCTACCGTTTGCGCGTTATGAGTAGCAAATTGCGGGTAAATAGCACCGCGAGTGGCATCTGATAGTAAGAAGCGTGCACAGGCCAAATAAGACACATCAGTGCTCGCTTTACGAGTAAATAAAGGATACCCCCCGTCACCCGCTTGCTGAGCCCATTTAAGCTCACTATCCCAATACGCACCTTTTACTAAACGTAATGGAATTTCATCACCTTGATCTTTTGCAAGACGAGTCACCCAGCATAAAACAGGTAAGCAGCGCTTCGAATAGGCCTGCACCACAATACCCAGTAAGCCCCATCCTTTGGCGGCATCTGACTGATACAATTTCTTGAACAATGTTAACGATAGTTCAAGACGATCCATTTCTTCGGCATCAATTGAAATACCAATCCTCAGCTCACGGGCTTGAACAATCAGCTTAATGACAGTGTCGTATAGTTCGGTTAATACCCGATCTTCATTGGCGACTTCATAACGAGGATGCAATGCTGACAGTTTAATTGAAATTGTTGGCCGTGATGCGTCAGACTCATCATATTGCTGCGCGCCTAAATCACCGATAGCGTTACTGTAATCGATGAAGTATTTTTGCGCATCACTGGCCGTTAAAGCTGCCTCACCAAGCATGTCATAACTGTGGGTATAACCTAACTTACGCTTAGCTTCGCTATTTTTGAGCGCTTCTTTGACATTACGCCCTAATACAAATTGCTTACCCATAATCTTCATCGCAGCTAACATCGCTTGACGGATCACAGGCTCGCCAACGCGGTTAACGAGACGCTTAAGCAAGTTACTCGGTGTACCGTCAATGTTACGATCTAACTTAACGATTCTTCCGGTAAGCATTAACCCCCACGTTGAGGCATTAACCAGTAGTGAACCACTTTTGTTAAGGTGTACATCCCACTTAGCCCCAGACAGCTTATCTTCTATTAACGCATCGGCAGTTTCAGCATCAGGAATGCGCAACAGAGCTTCAGCTAAACACATTAGGATAATCCCTTCTTGTGTTTCTAAACTGTATTGTTGTAAAAAGGCATCAACCCCTACCATTAAACCTTTTTTCTCAAACTGACGTACTTTGCTAACGAGTTCGTGAGCGCGACGAGTGACTTGCTCAATGTCTGTATCAGACGAAGGCACTAACTTGATTAATTCAGATAGGTATTGCTCTTCATCGACAATATAGTTATCCGTAATGGCTTTAAATAACTCATCAAGAGTGGCATTGTCATAGCGGCCTTCCAGTACTTCACTCGCTTTGAACATAGTATTCGATTCCATCTAGGTCAGATTAAGGATGGTTGTTGTGGCTATTAAATGAACACAATATTCATAAATATTTTATTTTGTATACAATGTACGATCTATTTTTCGGCGATTATACCTTCAAAATGTGAACTTGGACACTATAGTTAAAAAATTGCCAACAATTGTTTGATTTTTATCACTGCATTATCCATGCGCAATGTGATAAAGCGTGACAGTTAACAGATAAAGGTTTTTAACAGCTTGTTAAGTAACAATTAATATATATTTAACAGAATAAAAAAATGAATGACTCTCATAGAAAAAAATGAAATAAAAAAAGCCAACGTTTGAATCGTTGGCTTTTTAGCAAGGATATGAATCGCATAAAAGATGATTTGATTCTATAGAACCTCAACATCAACAGATATTATTACATCCAACGACTATTTTTACGACGCTGCGGACGCGGTAAGTACACCAATATAATACCAATCAATGCACCCATACCGCCAATCAAGCCACCTTGTTGCCACATTTGATAACGACGATTATCAGCCCCTTGTTGCACTTTTAACTCGGCTTCATCTCGCTGTTTAACCGCTATCGTTAATGCAGCGTTTAATTCAGTCACTTTTTCGTTAGCCAGAATTAAATATTCTTCAGTATTGTCAGTATTTTGAGTAATTTGATTTAATTGCTCATTGGCTTGCTTCAGTTGGGCTTCCATCTCTGGAAAACGTTCACGAAAACTAGGCTGATCGGTCACTAAACTGGTTAATACCCAGCCTTCTCGGCCTTTATGATCAATAATTTGAGTGAAATCACCATCGGTATTATCCAATAACGTGATCGGTTGACCCGCTTCTACGCTACCAAGAATACGAAATTCTGTACCCGGTCCACCATGAATAAACGTATATACATCATCAGAAATAAAACGCGTTGGTGCTTGGGCCGCAAATACGCCACTTGGCGCAAGTAAAAATATAAGGATTGAAAGTACTCTTAACACGGTATTTATCCAAACTCAGAAAACTTATTGTCATGCTATTTATTAAATGCTCTGAATGCAAGAAGGAAGTCATATGACTTCCTTCTTAAATGCATTCGCACTCACACTTCTGTTAATACTTCATTGGGTCTTGGCTAAATTAACTAAAGATGCTCTTAATAATGAAGAAGAACACAATAGATAATGCAGCACCTGCTGGCAAGGTAATAACCCAAGACACAACAATGTTACGTACCACACCAATATTGATTGCCGCGATACCACGCGCCATGCCCACACCTAACACTGCGCCCACTAAGGTTTGTGTTGTCGAGATAGGTAAACCGGTACCAGAAGCAATAACCACAGTCGATGCGGCAGCTAATTCAGCGGCAAAACCACGGCTTGGGGTTAAATGGGTGATGTTTTTACCAATGGTTTTCATCACACGCTGACCAAAAATAGCCAACCCCAACACAATACCCACTGCGCCTAATGGTAAAATCCACCATGCTAGAACCGCTTCAGCACCAATAACACCGCCATTTTCAACCACAGAAACCACTGCAGCTAATGGACCAATCGCGTTAGCAACGTCATTTGAACCATGGGCAAATGCCATACAACATGCAGTTACAACCATTAAAATGGCGAAGACTTTTTCAACATTACCATACTGAGTTTGACGGTCAGCTTTGTCGCTCATTTTTAAACGGCTAATAGCCACTTTACCCAAAAGACCAACTACGGCCGCAACAGCCGCCGCTAAAAGATAAGCTTCTATGGTTGAAAAATTGATGCCTACATGCTTTAAACCTTTGGTAATGGTCACAAGAGACATCACAAAACCGGCTAATGCCATGTAAAAAGGCACATAACGCTTAGCATTTCCCAACGGATCATCGGTATCAAAAATCAGCTTTTGCACACTTTGGAAAATGATATAAGCAATAAAACCCGAAATTGCTGGTGTCACGACCCAAGAGCCAATAATACCGCCAACCTTACCCCATTCAACAGCGTCAGCATTGACACCCACGGCGGCAAAACCGACAATCGCGCCAATAATCGAATGGGTTGTAGAAACCGGCCAGCCTAACGCTGACGCTACCACTAACCAAATACCTGCTGCAAGTAATGAGGCAATCATGCCGTAGACCAATAACTCTGGTACGTCAGTAAAATAACTGGCGTCGATAATACCTTTACGAATAGTACTTGTGACTTCACCACCAGCTAAAAATGCACCGGTGAACTCAAAGATCATTGCAATAATAATCGCTTGTTTAATGGTAATGGCATTAGAACCTACAGAGGTCCCCATTGCATTGGCTACGTCGTTTGCACCAATACCCCATGCCATTAAAAATCCGAATGCAGCCGCTATCATAATAAGCATAGGGCCATTGGTGACTAATACATCAACCATTTTGTTTCCTTGATAACCTTTGTAATTAGTTACGAGCTAGCATTAGCTCTAGGCGGGAACCGACACGCTCAGCAAGATCTGCTAAACCTCCAACCCATTCGATAATTTTATACATGAACATTACATCAATCGGATTCAATTCAGCTTCTAATGCAAACAATTGACGACGCAATTGAATTTGTAAGTCATCAGAATCGCCTTCGATAAGATCTAATTCATTGATCATTTTGGCAACTAACTCAACTTGACGGCCCCGGAAACCGGTTTCGAGCAAATCATCGAGTTCGTTAATAGCCCGCTTAGCAAGTGATACCGCATCTAAACAACGTTGTAGATAAGCACCAAAAGCTTTTTGCATAGGCTGAGGAAGGACTAATTGACGGCCAATAATACGGCCAGAGATATCTTTTGCCATGTTGGCGATTTTGTCCTGTTGAGTTAATAACTCAAGCAAGTCGGTCCGTTCAACAGGCATGAATAATCCACCAGGAAGAGTCAGGCGAATTTCACGTTTAAGTGAGTCAGCGTCTTTTTCCAGCAAACTAATTTTTTTGCGTATCTTTATCGCTTCATCCCAGTCACCTGAGATAGTTGCGTCAAAGAAAGGAACAAGAAGTGATGCACACTCATGTACTTTGTCGATATGCTGTTCTAAAGGCTTAAGAGGTGATTTTGCAAACACACCTAAAATAGAGTTTACTGGCATTGCCGTTTACCTATTTAATAAATTCCAATTTGGAAAAAGCGGGCGCATGTTAACCCAAGCGTACACATAATGAAACTGTGTTTTTTAATTTCGTACGACAGTTTCTCTGTTATCGTTACTCAGTATATATGATGCGAGCAACGCTATACTAAGATAATTTTATTACAGCAATGTGACATTATGAAGATAATATGACGCATTAATGAACATTTGATGACAAGGCAAACATAAAGTCAATGGACGCAGAAATAGAGTTAAAACTATTCATTCAAGCACAACACCATGATTTATTAAAAAAAATATTGAATGACTACCCTAATTCGACCCCTCAAGGCCAGAAAAACCTCACCAACGGATATTTCGATACAGACGATTTACAGTTGCGTCGTTGGGATATGGGCTTACGCGTAAGGGGTTTTGATAACCAACTCGAACAGACCATAAAAACAGCAGGTAGGGTCGTAGGAGGGATCCACTCTCGTCCCGAATATAATGTCAACATAGATCAAAAAATACCGATCCTGTCACGTTTCCCAAATAAAATTTGGCCGGTAGGATATAATATCGACAACATCTCCGCATCACTCGGGTGTATTTTTGAAACCAATTTCAACCGCCAAACCTGGCATATTTACCTCAATAACAGCCTCGTTGAGGTCGCATTGGATGTGGGTGAAATCATTGCAAAAAACAACCTTGATCCCATATGCGAGCTAGAATTTGAATTACTTGCAGGTGATACTTCAGCCTTAATAGAATTGGCAATTGAAGTGGCTAAATCAGTGCCCTTGCGGTTAGGTAAGGCCAGTAAAGCTCAGCGAGGTTACCAGCTTGCGGGTAAATCAAAACCCGTCACCCTCGAGAATATTGATTACGTCTCGTTGTCAAAGAGTAATAATTTACAGCAAACCCTTAGCGCCATACTAGAAACGGGGCTTGAGCGCTGGCAACTGATTGAAAATATGTTAACTGTCTCTAATGACGACGAACAACAACAGTCAGCATTATGGGGTGAATTACGTCGTTGTGTGCGCTTACTCAGGCTCACCCTAGATCAATTTGGTTTACTCAATCAGCACACTAGCCCATTATTTGATCATCTTGAACAGGCGCTAACATTTGTTAGTCCACTGCAAAGCTGTTGCTTATTGTTGCAAGACGACGCAAAACTGCTTGCCAACATCAATAATAAACCTCTGGTGTGCCAACGACTAGAAAACCATATCAGCTCGATGTCTATTTCAACTCAATTAGCCTCCATATGGCAACAACCTGAGTATGGTCAATTACAATTGGCCTTAGTCGATTTGTTATTAACCACTGAAAGTGGTCAACATCAATGGGGCAATTATCCAGAACTGGGCTTGTTTGCTAACCAATTACAACAAGCCTCATGGAAACGTATTGGCAAATTAATGCCGATAACATCTGAAATGAATAGCGTAGATTACCAACACGTTGCAGACGCACTGGATGAAAGTATCTTAGTTGGCTTTGCTTATGGAGAAATGTACCAAGCCAAAAAGCGCGAGGCTTTTCGTGCACCGTGGCAAGACTTAGCGTTGGGGATCAGCACGCTATCTGCGTATAAAATATTAAGGTTCCTTAGTGAGCAGCATCAACTTAATATTGAAACCTGGTTAGACAATAAAGAAACCAGTTTATTGTTTGCCATGGAGCAGTCTCGTAAAAGTGCCCTAAAAGTGCCTATATATTGGTAAGTTAACACATTATTGCGTCAGCAAATGATTGTGAGCAAAACAGTAAGAGGATGATTATTGTCCTGTTTTTGATAGACGACCAATTTATAGCATTTAGGTATAAATGGTCGCCTATTGCTTAGCTAAATGGCTGTAATTTGGCTAAAGCCTGTTTAATACCAATCGTATTAATTATCTGGTTATGCAGCGGGAATTCAAATTGCTTTAATCAAGGCGAAGACTTAACGGCATAGTGTTATTCGGCAACGGATCCTGCGTTGCTCTATCTCCGCTGTAGTGAAATAATCCCACTCTCTTTTACTGAACATCTAAGATAGTCTTACTTACGATGCCGGCTAGCGTTTCTATTAAATACCAATTTTGTCAACGTCGTGGACCACCTTCGCCAGCAGACATTGCGTTTTACACATCTGCCACGATACACCGTTTTGACTGGTTAAATAATTAACTTGAGTTATTTATTGTTCTTTATGCGCGGTCGGCTAACCACTGTTCAATTAAGTCATAAACGGTTGCCATATGAATACTCCTACTCCAAACCACCATTTGATGGACACATTATAGAAGCGCAAGAGGATTAATTATAATGATTAAAATAGATAGCCAAATACGTTAAAAGCGATTAAAACTATTTAAATTAATCCAAAAAATAGTGTAATGACAATAAAAAAGCCAACGTTGTCAGTTTACCTTTTTGGTATTAAATCATTGAGTAAAGGAATGATTAGTCTGTGGGCGGGGTTGGTTTACGGTATAACTTAATCAAATAATAGGCATCAATTAACACAATAAAAAAATTAACCAAAGCAACGGGTAATGCATCTATGGCCAGGCCGTAAGCCACAAATAATCCAGCACCAATTAAGTTCCACCAGCGTAATTTTTTGATGTTCGCCATCATCAAGGAAATAGCAACAACGACCGAAGCTAAGTAGCCGACCCATTCCCAAGGGTTAATATTGTCCATGGATTTTCCTTATATTACGATGCTGAATAAACAAGTTGAAGCCAAAAACACTCTGTTCAGCTAACAAATGTCCGAGCACTTCCCCTTAGCCCTTGTACATTCATTATGATTAAACAAGCAGTAACGTTATCTACATAATAAATAGGCAGCAAGACTAAAATGTTGATCTACTGTAGATTTAGTCGCTATTGTTCTAACTATAGCTTATCGCTCTACAACTGCAGCTGTCATTCTTGAAATACAGCAAAGTTTGCCAGCGCTATTGTGCACTAATATTTCCCATACAGAACTGCGCTTGCCAATGTGTACAGGTTTTGCTGTCGCGGTTAATTCGCCATTACGTGATGCTTTTAAATGATTGGCGTTGATTTCTTGTCCGACACAATAATAGCGCGTGAAATCGACCACAAAATTGGCAGCATAACTGGCTACCGTTTCCGCGAGTGCGACATTCGCGCCACCATGAACCATCCCTAATGGATTATGCACAGCGGGATTAGCAGGCATGGTGGCGACCATATAATCATCGCCAATTTCAGTGATTTTAATGCCCAACGTTTGCATTAAGGTGCCCTTTCCCTGCATCCCTGCATCCAAACGAGCACAATCTTCTAAAGTGACCGTTTTAAACCAAATACTCATTCTTAATATCCATCATTATCATTACTAGAAAGCTCAGTGTACTGATTAGCTTAAGCTTTTAAAAGATAAACGCGATAGATAACACCACCCCATTAAAAAGGAGCCTAAGCTCCTTTTTGTCGTTATTGTCGTTATTGTCGTTATTGTCGTTATTGTCGTTATTGTCGTTATTGGATAAATCGTCCAGTACGTTAACTCACCAATTCCCAGTGACTTTGATAAGTTTGTGCCCAACGTAATAACTCAACTCGGTTGCGTGACTCTGTTTTACGGAAAATAGAGGAGATATGGGCTTTAACGGTATGTTCACTAATACACAATCGCTGGGCAATTTCTTTATTACGCGCGCCACTAGAGACAAGCTGAATAATAGTTCTTTCTCGATTGGTCAACCTTTGGAGAATGGCAACGGTATCGGCAGGGATTTCAGTACGAGTATCTAACTGCTGAACTAAACGTCTAAAGATTTTACTGATCAATGGCCGGTCGTACCACAATTCGTCAGCCACCATTTTACGCAAACCCGTTAGCATTAAATCCATGCGTTGATCACTGTACAATAAACCACGCACGCCTTGGAGCAGTGCAGACTCTTGATCAAGTGAACCTCGTTCAACTTGATATAAAGCAACCGGAACATGTTCGACTAAACGCGACACCAATAACGGAATACCTTTACTGTCTAAGGCTGCGCCCTTTTGTGAAATAAGATAAAAGTTATTGGATTTTTTTTCTAACTCAAGCTCAGCCGCATGTTTTACAATGCGAGTTTTTAACCCGATAGATTCAGCCAAAATAGCTAAATGGCAAGGTGCTGCGATTTGGTGCAAGAACACCAACTCATCGATATTCGAACTCATCACTCTTCTCCCTGAAAAGTACATTATTGCTCAACATACCTTGATCACATCCTGAGGTTATATACTATACGTAAATGGAACTCATTTACTAGCCTTCAGAACTAGGCAGAGCAGATAGTTTACTTTCATCTCTTTATATTTAGAACATTTTATTTGGTTATTAGTTAATCGCCTTATCTTGTAAATGGATTAACCGACAGATTAGATAATCGTGGTTAATCGGTCACTCTCAATAGCTACTGTTATGATAAAAACCTTTCTATACAGCAAGCATAGTAAAAATTTGCTGGTTATTATGGCTATTATGTAAGTCTAAAGTATTAATAGTAAGTTTGACTGACTTGCCATAGACTTTATCACTAATTCAAGACTGATAAGCCTCATACTTTACATTCGCTTAAAGCCATTAATTAATTCTCAGGCTAGCAGCCAAATTTAGCTATTTTATGATGCCTTTTATGCCACGATAAGCCCAGCCTGCGCAGTCACACCAAATGGTTATTGACCGCCATTTTGGTCGCTATCTGTTTGTTATGAAGAGATGAAAGCAACAATACGCCACACACGCCACCAATTAATGCTAAAAACATGTCAGATTGAGTATCCCAAACATACCCTTGAGTGCCTAAAAAAGCCTCCGCATTTTCGCCAGTAGCAATGGCGACCCACCATTCAACTAATTCATAAAAAGCTGAAAATGCGAGCACAAAACATACCGCTAAAAACTGGCACCAAGCACCTATTTGTATCACCTGCTTACGGATAAAAATTTCACGCGCCAATATCACCGGAATAAAACCTTGGGCAAAATGGCCGACTTTATCGTAATTGTTTCGCTCACTGCCCATCAGTTGAGCTAGCCAGTCAAATAATGGTACTTCAGCATAGGTGTAACGAGCTCCCACAAATAACACACAACAATGCACTAGAATAAGGCCATAAGCTAACGGGGTTAGCGGAAAGCTTTTACGACTAAAAAACAATATCGGTAATGCGAGTAATGCAGGGATGGCTTCCAGCCACCAAGTAAACATATCTTTAGGGTTTATCAGCGACCACAACAATACCAACAGATAAATTGTTATCCATATCACACCTTTTTTCATCGAAAATTCCTCTTCTGCGATATTGTTCTCAATTAAAAATATTCCTTCAGCCATCTAGCCCTCCACAAGCCCTAAAAAAAGTGCTACTTTGGTATTGCGTCGGAAGTCTGCATTTATATCATAACTGTTAGTATAAGCATTAGCATAAGCACCATTTAATGATAAGAGGGTACCCATATCATGGCGAAACATTCGCTTGACAAGGATAAGATTAAAATCCTGCTGTTGGAGGGCGTCCACCAAACTGCGGTCGATGTACTAGAACGTTCAGGTTACACCAATATTGAATATCACAAAGCCTCACTCGGCGAAGCTGCATTACTGGTTTCAATCAAAGATGCGCATTTTGTTGGTTTACGCTCACGCACGCAACTGACAGCTGAAGTATTACATCATGCAGAAAAACTAGCTGCTATTGGTTGCTTCTGTATTGGGACTAATCAAGTCGATTTATCGACAGCTGAACAATTGGGTATTCCGGTCTTCAACGCGCCATTTTCCAACACGCGTAGTGTTGCAGAATTGGTGATTGGTGAGATCATCATGTTAATGCGTGGTATTCCGCAGCGTAATGCGATTTCACATCGCGGCGGTTGGCTAAAAAGCGCCAATGGCAGTGTTGAAGTCCGTGGTAAAACCTTAGGTGTTGTTGGTTATGGTCATATCGGTACTCAGCTAGGTATTTTAGCTGAAACCATAGGCATGAGAGTGATTTTCTTTGATATTGAAGATAAATTACCGTTAGGTAATGCCTCACAAGTTCGCTCTATGGATGAGTTATTGGCTCAGGCCAATGTTGTCAGCCTGCATGTACCCGAAACGCCACAAACCAAAGACATGTTCGCTAAGGCTGAATTTGCTAAAATGCGCCAAGGCAGTTTCTTTATCAATGCCTCCCGCGGCACCGTGGTTGATATTGAAGACCTAGCCCAAGCGCTAAAATCTGAGCATCTTGCTGGCGCAGCAATTGACGTATTCCCGGTTGAACCTAAGTCTAATGATGATGAATTCATCACTCCACTTCGAGGTTTAGACAACGTATTGCTCACGCCACACATTGGCGGCAGTACTGTAGAAGCACAAGAAAATATCGGGGTTGAAGTGGCTGGCAAGCTAGTGAAATACTCAGATAATGGCTCAACCTTATCTGCAGTGAACTTCCCTGAAGTGTCATTATCTCAACATAGTGGTACTTCACGCTTATTGCATATTCACCATAACCGTCCTGGTGTGTTGATCAAAATCAACCAAGCGTTTTCAGAGAAGCACATTAACATTGCCGCACAATACCTACAGACTACTGCTCAAATTGGTTATGTGGTAATGGAAGTTGATTCAGACCAAGCCGAAGAAGCATTAGTTGAGTTGAAGTCAATCGAAGGCACTATCCGTGCGCGAGTATTATTTTAACTTTTGCTTCGCAATGGATTAACTCAGGTTAATTGGCTTACTCGAAAAGCTACCTTGCTCAAAAGGTAGCTTTTTTATTGGCTTTTAAAACCTTGCCCCCTGTTGAGCATTGTATTATTCCGTTACACTCCAAGCATACCGTCTTATTCTCAGCTTAGGGATAGTTATGACTATTTCAGTAAACCAACCAGATTGGGATTTCATCGCCACATCTCCTGCATTAATGTTATCAAGTTTAGCTCATATGGGATTAATCGAAATCACCGGAGAGCAAGGGCGTAGCTTTATTCAAGGCCAAGTCACTACAGACATTACCTCTCTTGGTACATACGAGTGGAAATGGGGCGCGCATTGCGACCCTAAAGGTAAAATGCTTGCCAGTTTCCGAACATTTGCTGTGGGCGATAGCTTATTCATGTTACTGCCCAAAAGTGCCTTGAGTTTAGATTTACCACATTTACAAAAATACGCGGTATTTAGTAAAGCTGAACTGGCTGATGTCAGTGATGACTACCACATAATCGGCATAGCTGGAGCAGAGGCACAAGCCTTTGCTACTGAACATTTTGGCGATGTATCGCAAACACTTAACTTTGTAGATCAGGGCGTAATCATTCGCGATGGAGATCGTTTTATTGCCATTATTAAATCAGCCGCAGCCGAAATAATCATCAACCAATCGGGTCAAACATTGTTTGATGCCAGTGCATGGCAAGCATTAGAAATTAAAGCCGGTTATCCCAACATTGATGCCGCTCATTCAGGCCAGTACGTAGCACAAATGTGTAACTTACAAGCCATTAATGGCATCAGCTTTACTAAAGGCTGTTACATGGGCCAAGAAACGATTGCTAGAATGAAATACCGCGGTGGTAATAAACGCGCTTTGTATATTTTGTCCGGTACCAGCAATCAAAAAATCACCACTGACACTACGTTAGAAATTGCGCTTGATGACGGTTTCCGTCGTGGCGGTAATATTATTGAGTGCGTCCAATATGGCGATAAAGTACTGCTTACAGCGGTACTACCAAATGATACCGAAAACAACGCTCAACTTCGTCTTGCTGGAGATGAAAGCTCACAGCTATCTATTATCGAGTTGCCGTATTCTTTAGCAGATGCCTAATTAACTCATATTATTAACCGACTAAATACATCTACAAAAGCGAACCTTGGGTTCGCTTTTTGTTTTTTTATAGCCAAGGCGATCTATTTGACTCATATTAGGTATATGATTAATATTGTTAACGAATTAAATAAATTCATTAAACCCAAATAACTCATTACATTCATCAGTTATGGAGTCACTATGGAACCTCTCGTTACCTTAGAAAATATTAATAAAGGGTTTCGCGATGGCGAGTCATTCCATTCTGTGCTCAATCAAGTCAATCTGACGTTATACCAAGGGCAAACCGTTGCCCTTATGGGCCCTAGTGGCAGTGGTAAAAGTACCTTACTTAATATCATTGGCGGCTTTGAGACTATCGACAGCGGCGAATTATTCATTCATATCGATGGCCAGAAACAATCGGTAACGCCCTGGAAAGATAAGCAATGGAGTCAATACCGCCGTCAATATCTTGGGGTCGTCTTTCAGCAATTTAATTTACTGACGCCACTTAATGTGCGTGACAATATCATCTTTTCATTGGCAATGAATGGCCAAAAATGGACGCCATGGTGCGATGAGCTCTGCGAACAACTGGACATAAGTTCGTTACTTCAACGTAAGGTAGAGAATTTATCCGGTGGGCAACAGCAACGTGTCGCAATTGCCAGAGCCTTAGCCCATAAACCGCCTTTATTGCTTGCCGACGAGCCCACAGGTAATTTAGACCAACAAGCCGGATTGCAAGTCATGACGCTACTGACCTCACTGGCCAAGCAAGCTAATACCTGCGTGGTGATGGTGACCCATAGCCAGCAATGTGCTGACTTTATGCAAACTCACCTTCATTTACACGGTGGTAGCATAGAGCATCTGCGCAACATCACCCCATTAGCTTATGAGTGATTGCCATGTCACTAATTAACGTCCGTCTCTGCTTACAGGTTTTTTACCGCCACTATAAGCACTCACCCATACAAGCGAGCGCCATTTTAATCGGTATTATACTCGCCGTCACCTTACTGATTGGCGTCAAAGCAACTAACGAAAATGCCATACAAAGCTACAGTAGCGCCACCGAATTATTAAGCCAACGGGCCAGTTTTAACCTGAGCAATAACAGCAGCAGTGATATCAATGAACAGGTTTATTTTGCCCTATCTCAAGCGGGAATAGACAGTCTAGCGATTATAGAAGGATTGGCGACCAGCCCTGATGGCCAATTGTGGCAAGTCACGGGTAGCGATGTGGTGTCAGCGCTAGCACATAGTGCAAAAAACACCACAATCTCAAGTGCCAGTTTAACCTCATCGACCATCGATTTAAGCCAGCTGCTTAATGGTCAGCCCACCATTATGATGAGCCAAAGCCAAGCTAAGCGCATCGCCCCTAATGGCGACTTCACGCTTAATAACATTAAGCTTAATGTGCTACAGGTCGACGACAAATTGGGGTTGGGTAGCGCCTTATTAATGGATATGTCTCTGGCGCAGCCCCTGCTGAACATGCAGGGAAAATTAAGTTATATCGCGGTATTTGCTCCTACGACAACGGCCACTGAGGTACTTTCGCCCGATAACCCTCCTTCGTTTGAGCAATCTATTAAGCAAACGTTATTAGCCGCCGGTATCGATACCAACCGAATCAATATCACTACAGTAGACACAGGTGAGGCACTAGGCGCTTTGACCGAGAGCTTTCATTTAAATTTAAATGCCATGAGCATGTTAGCATTTGTTGTTGGGTTATTTATTGCCTATAACGGGGTTCGTTATAGCTTAATGAAACGGCAAAAGTTATTTGTCCAATTAATGCAGCAAGGTATTGATAAATTCAGCTTAATGATCGCGCTTTTGTGCGAATTACTCATATTGGTACTGATTGGCTGCATCATTGGCTTTATTACTGGTTTACAACTTTCACAATGGCTGCAGCCCATGGTTGCGCTGACATTAGAACAACTTTACGACGCTCGATTAATGCCTGGAATATGGCAATGGTCATGGTTTTTACAAGCTTTTGGCTTAACCTTGGCTTCGGCAATGGGCGCCTGCATCCCCATGTTAACCAACTTGATAAACACTCCTTTAGCCCAAGGCACCCATAAACAAGAGCGCCACTACCGTCGTTTACATCGTAAACAATTCTACCTTGGTGTCGTCATGTTACTTGGCGCGTATCTGCTATTTAATCTGACTGAAAATTACCGATATAGTTTAGCTTTACTCGGTGTCGTCACTATTGCGATTCCTTTATTACTGCCCCAATTATTGGGTAGCATGCTCACTCTTATTACGCCCTTATTTCCTAAAGGCCTATGGCAATATGGGGTTGCTGAAACTAAAGATATCATTGCTCCATTATCGTTAGCTATGATGGCGATGTTGTTGGCTATTTGTGCCAATATCTCTATGAACACCTTAGTAGGTAGCTTTGAAATCACCTTAAAACAATGGTTAAACGCCCGTTTACATGCCGATTTATACATCATACCTAATCCAAGCGACATGAGTAAACTGGAGGGTTTTTTACAACAACAACCCAAAGTCACCGGGGTTTATCAGCAATGGAAAACCTCAGCAATAATAAGTTCTGCAGCTCTGAGCTCATCAAGGACGCCTACTGCAGAAATTGAGCCGACATCGACCAATACTCCTATTTCGCTGATTAGCCGTGATATATACTCGCTCAAAAACACCACTATTTTTAAAGGCCAAATACCACAATTCTGGCAAGATTTTGGCGCGAACAACAGCATAATGATAAGCGAACCATTAGCCATTAAATTGAACCTACAACTTGGCAGTAAGGTACAAATTGACCGTTTAACCGCCTCATCTATGACAGTGGGAGCCATTTATTATGACTATGGTAATCCCATGGGCGAAGCCATTATCCATCACCTCACTTGGCAAACGAATAAGCTACCTATCAAGCCTATCAGCTTAGCGATAATTTATGCTGGCGAGCTAAACGAGATACAGCAACAACTCACTCAAACCTTGGGGATTTCATCCGCTCAAATGTATAGCCAGCAAGGCATAAAATCACAAGCCATCGAGATTTTCAAGCGCACCTTTTCAATTACTGTGGTGTTGAATAGCCTCACATTACTGGTCGCAGCTATTGGTTTGTTTAGCGCGTGCATCATGTTAACTCAAGCACGGCTGGCGCCATTAGCCCGCTTATACGCTTTAGGTGTCAACCGCCAGCAACTGCGGGTAATGGTGTTATCCCAAATGCTGATCATTGTATTTTTAACCTGTTTACTAGCCATGCCCACAGGTGCACTATTGGGCTATTTGTTGATCAACAAAGTGACCCTACAAGCCTTTGGTTGGACGATAGCCATGGTATGGGATTGGCAAGCTTATGCTCAAGTAGTGCTGATTGCACTAGCCAGCAGTGTCATTGCCGTGTGCCTGCCTTTGTATTGGCAAACCCGCAAACCATTGATATCAAGCCTGCAGCAGGAAGTCTTATGAATAACGCCAAGCAGATCACCTTATATGCCAAGCTTAGCACACTGCTGATCGGCTTAATGATACTGATAAGTGGCTGTTCAGACCCGTCATCTGAGCACACGTCATCCACCATAGCCAATATGACCGCAAGCCAAAGTACGGGATATCAACAAGTATTACCCGATCACAATTTAGTGTTTCCAGCGGATCATCTAGCCCATGATGGCTTTAAAATTGAATGGTGGTATTTAACGGCCAATTTAACCACCACTAAAGGCGAGGACGTAGGGGTACAATGGACCCAGTTCCGTATCGCGCTGGCACCAAAAACACCATCGTCTACTGCGCAATCACCTGCGCTGCCATCCCCCGAGTTATCAATGAATCGTCCTCCTGCATGGGCAACGGATCAGCTGTATATGGCCCACGCCGCAGTCACATCTGCAGCTGAACATTTAATCGCCGAGAAATGGTCGCGCGCTCACCCTCAACTTGCTGGTGTTGAACCGCAACCATTTCAAGTGCATTTACAAAACTGGCAATGGCAGAGTCAATCTAACGACCTATTCCCAGCCACGCTCAAGGTAAACAATGATCAATTTAGCTACCAATTACAGCTAAACAGTCAACAACCTCTGCAATTACAAGGCAAGCAAGGTTATAGCAGTAAAAGTGCCGACCAAAGTGTCGCGTCTTACTACTACAGCCAGCCCTTTATCGATGTCACAGGCCAAATTACCCGTCATGGTGTTACCGAAAAAGTCAGCGGTAAAGCTTGGCTTGACCGCGAATGGAGCTCACAATTTTTAACCAAAGCCCAACAGGGCTGGGACTGGTTTTCACTGCGTTTAGACGATGATTCAACACTGATGGTGTTTAGGCTGCGCGGACAAACTAACAAGGATAACTTTTACAGTGCCAGAAGAATGTTTGCCGATGGCAGTGGTCGCAATATCAACAGTAAAGATAATCCCAATGATATCTCAATGGAACCGACTCAGTGGCAACAAACAGCATTAGGCTATCATCCTATTGCGTGGCGTATTGGCATCAAGAGTGAAGCAATAGACATTACCGCCCAAGCACTCAACCCTAACAGTGACATGTTAGTGTCGACCTCATATTGGGAAGGCCCTATTACCATTGCCGGCAGTCACCAAGGAAAGGGATATATGGAGTTGACTGGTTATCGCTAACGCCACGCAGCGTCCTAGCAACTAGGTTCTAGTGTCGCTTTGCTGCTAGAGACCGCTTCGCTGCTAAGATTTTATAGGCTCTATGCTTCAGCTTTTTCGTTTATTCGCTTGTTATCGTATGTCATCACTTGCTATCTCTAGACATCGCTCGTTATCGTATGTCATCGCTTACTATCTCTGGACATCGCTCGTTATCGTATGTCATCGCTTGCTATCTCTGGACATCGCTTGTTATCGCATGTCATCGCTTGTTATCCCTGAACATCGCTCGTTATCGCTCGTTATCGCTTGTTATCCCTGGACGTCGCTTGTTATCGTATGTCATCGCTCGATATCGCTTGCTACCTAGATGTTATAGGATCTAGCCACGCAGCGTCCTAGAATCTAGGCTTTTAGTCGCTTAATACCTATTAAGAGCATAACCTTTACTGCTGTAAAGCCATATAATATACCCACTCCCTTTTTATCTCCTCGCATATATTAGCTTTCATCACCTAAAAACCCTGCATTTCAAGCATGAGAAGCTTTACAAGCAAACTCTAAAACAGCATATCCCTAATTATAGAAATGAGATTTACATCACGCTGAAAAATGTGACCTTGCACAACTATTAACCACTATACCCATTCGGAGGTATACCCATGTCGTTAGTAAGGTCTAGACTCACTCTATCACGTCACCTCCAATGACTATCACGAAACAAGAACAACATTCTAAGAGTGAGGAACACCATGAGCATCAGTCGTCGCGAGTTTTTAAAAGCCAACGCCGCTGCCGCAGCAGCGTCGGCCGTGGGTATCGCTATTCCAATTAATATCGTTCAAGCAGCTGAAGGTAAAAGTGAAATAAAATGGGATAAAGCCCCATGTCGCTTTTGCGGTGTAGGCTGTAGCGTTTTAGTGGGAACACGAAATGGTAAAATTGTTGCCACCCAAGGTGACCCAGAAAGCCCTGTTAACAAAGGCTTAAATTGTATTAAAGGTTATTTCTTATCCAAAATCATGTATGGCAAGGACAGATTAACCTCGCCATTACTCAGAATGAAAGATGGTAAGTATGATAAAGAAGGCGATTTTACCCCTGTAAGTTGGGATGTTGCTTTTGATACGATGGCCGAAAAATGGAAAGCCAGTATTGCCAAAAAAGGCCCTACATCAGTCGGCATGTTTGGTTCGGGTCAATGGACTATTTGGGAAGGCTACGCGGCATCTAAGCTCCACAAAGCGGGCTTTTTAACCAACAATATTGACCCTAATGCACGCCATTGTATGGCATCTGCTGTGGGTGGCTTTATGCGTACCTTTGGTATTGATGAACCTATGGGTTGCTATGATGACTTAGAAGCGGCTGATCACTTTGTATTGTGGGGCGCCAACATGGCAGAAATGCACCCCATCTTATGGGCGCGCCTAACTGATCGTCGATTAAGCCATAAAGATGCCCGCGTACATGTGCTTTCTACCTATGAAAACCGCAGCTTTGACTTAGCAGACAATGCCATGGTGTTTAAGCCGCAGACAGACTTAGTCATCTTAAACTATATTGCCAACTACATTATTCAAAACAAAGCAGTGAACAAAGACTTTGTCAGCAAACACACTAAATTTGCTTTAGGTACCACTGACATTGGTTACGGCCTGCGCCCAGAACACCCGTTGGAAAAGAAAGCCAAAAATTCAGGTAACGGGAGCTCTACACCCATTAGCTTTGAAGACTATGCCAAGTTTGTCAGTACTTATACAGCTGAATACGCGTCAGAAATGAGCGGCGTTCCGGTTGAAAATCTAGAAATTATGGCAAAAGCCTATGCCGATCCTGACATTAAAATAATGAGCTTATGGACCATGGGTATTAACCAACATACTCGTGGTGTGTGGGCCAACAATATGCTCTACAACATTCACTTGTTAACCGGAAAAATAGCCACTCCAGGCAACAGTCCATTTTCACTAACAGGTCAACCATCAGCGTGTGGTACTGCCCGTGAAGTAGGGACGTTCTCGCATCGTCTACCTGCTGATATGGTAGTAAAAAATCCTAAACATCGTGAAATCACTGAAAAACTATGGCAAGTCCCAGCGGGTACCATTCCCGCCAAACCTGGGTACCATGCAGTACAGCAAAGTCGCATGCTCAAAGATGGTAAATTAAACTGTTATTGGACCATGTGTACAAATAATATGCAGGCAGGCCCTAACATTAATGATGAAATTTACCCTGGTTTTCGTAACCCAGAAAACTTCATTGTGGTCTCAGATCCCTACCCGACCATCACCGCAATGGCTGCTGACTTAATTCTGCCAACCGCAATGTGGGTTGAAAAAGAAGGCTCATATGGTAATGCGGAACGTCGCACTCATTTTTGGCATCAGCTCGTACCAACACCTGAAGGGTCTAAGTCAGATTTATGGCAGCTGGTTGAATTCTCTAAACGCTTTAAAGTTAGTGAAGTCTGGCCAGCAGAGTTAATCGCTAAGCAACCTGAGCTAGCCGATAAAACCTTGTATGAAGTACTATTTGCCAATGGCGTAATCAATAAGTTCCCAGTAAGCGATTGTAAAGGTACTTATAACGATGAAAATGAACACTTTGGCTTTTATCTACAGAAAGGTATTTTCGAAGAATATGCTCAATTTGGCCGCGGACATGCACACGATTTAGCCGACTTTGACACTTATCACCAAACACGAGGATTACGTTGGCCGGTCGTCAATGGTAAAGAAACCACTCGTCGCTTTGTTGAAGGCAGCGATCCCTACGTTAAAAAAGGTGAAGGCTTCAATTTTTACGGTAAACCAGATGGTAAAGCCGTTATATTTGCATTGCCTTATGAACCCGCTGCAGAAGAGCCTAATGAAGAGTTTGATCTGTGGATGTCCACCGGGCGAGTTCTAGAGCATTGGCATACAGGGTCAATGACCGCTCGAGTACCGGAACTGCATAAAGCCATGCCAAGTGCTCAGGTCTTTATGCATCCAGCAGACGCTAAGGCGCGCGGTTTAGCCCAAGGAGATGAAGTTACCGTTGCCTCTCCGCGCGGTGAAATCAACACCAGAGTGGAAACCAAAGGCCGTAATAAGCCGCCAAGAGGCGTGGTATTCATGCCATTCTTCGACGCCAAGCAATTAGTGAACAAGCTGCTGTTAGATGCAACGGATCCCTTATCAAAAGAAACTGACTTCAAGAAGTGTCCAGTGAAAATATTTAAAGCTTAATACGCCTTTTATATTCACTGCTGCTGTCATTGGGTGATTCAGCCATGACAGCTATGATGCTCAATTTCTACATTCATTAGGATGTAACGGAGATGAAAATGAAAAAACTACTTAGCGTCGCGGCTATACTATTAAGCCTTAACGCCTATTCTGGACAGCAAGCTTTAGCAGACAGCACCCCTGTTCAAGTAGAGTCTCGTGCAGGTAACGTCGCCATAAACGACAATTCGCCAGCCGATGCTATGGCAACTTATCCTACTCGAGGAAAAGCTATCCCACGCAGCTTTGCCCAGCAACCGCCGCTGATCCCTCATAAAGACAGCTATCGTATCACCACAGATAAAAACGGCTGTTTGACATGCCATGCTTGGGACAAAGCCAAAAGAATGAAAGCAACGCCAGTGGCAAAATCACACGTAGTCGATGACAAAGGCACATTAAATGGCATGAACTACTTCTGTGTACAGTGTCATGTTGCCCAAGCAAACAATAAACAGGAACTAGTGGAAAACACATTTACAACCAAGTAAGCCACGAGGGCATAACGTCCTTCTAGCTTCAATTTAAAAAAGCCACTTCTATTGAAGTGGCTTTTTTTATCTATTCAAAATGTGTAGATAATGCTGTCAACTCGCATAGCAAAAAATGCTTAAAAAAAACCCAGCCTAAGCTGGTTTTATTGTTTGAGATTTGTGCTGGACAGACTGCGCACTCGGTTCTGCTGCAGTTTGTGATACATTATATGATTGGATCTCATCTTTCTCAGGCATCGCCGCTTGCCATAATGCGCCGACCCATAAACTTGAAGTTGATTTCATTGCCATTCCTCATTTTTGTTAACGAGTTCAAAGTAATCTTTTATGCTTCATAGGTAAAATGAATAATTATCATAGAGTGGATTCTATTTAGGCATGAATACTCCAATCAAGAACTTGCAGAGTTTTCTGACTTTAGTTGAAACTGAAAACTTTATACGGGCGACATAAAAAGGCTTTATAACCCAACCGACACCGACCAAAATCATTCAGCATTTCAAAGATAATATCCGCGAGTAATGGCTTATCTGGAACAATCAAAAGGTTGAGCTAGCTCAGGCAGGGCAATGACTTGAGCAATGCCATTTCTGTTAAGTGGCATGGTTACTGATTCAGCATTGGCCGCTAACACGGTTAACCAGCATCACAAAAAAGCTAAAAAAAACCAGCCTAGGCTGGTTTTTTTATTTTGATGTTTTGTGGAATGGCGTTTCTGGCACCGTTCGAGCTGTCTGCGTAACCGGTAATGCTTGCGCTTCATTTTCAAGCGGCATGGCGGCTTGCCACAACGCACCGACCCATAAATTAGAAATTGATTTCATTGGTTGTTCTCCGTGTCAGTTAACGAGTTCAAAGTAATCTTTTATGCTTCATCCGTAAAATGAATTAATACTATAATATGGATTCCATTTCAGCATGAACTTTTAAATCAGTAGCTTACAGAACTTTATGACGCTAGTTAAAACTGAAAACTTTACCCAGGCGGCAGAAAAAGGCTTTATGACTCACCCGACACTCACAAAACTTATCCAGCGTTTAGAAAACAATTTGGGTGAGAAATTGCTGATTAGGAACAATCAAAAGGTTGAGCTAACTCAGACAGGGCGATGACTTGAGCAATGCCACTTCTGTTGAAGTGGCATGGTTAACCGATCCAGCATTGGCCGCTAACATGGTTAACTAACATCACAAAAAAGCTAAAAAAACCAGCCTAGGCTGGTTTTTTTATTTTGATGTTTTGTGAAATGGCGTTTCTGGCACAGTTCGAGCTATCTGCGTAACCGGTAATGCTTGCGCTTCATTTTCAAGCGGCATGGCGGCTTGCCACAACGCACCGACCCATAAATTAGAAATTGATTTCATTGGTATTCCCCGTTTTGTTAACTAGTTCAAAGTAATCGTTTATGCTTTATCCGTAAAATGAATTAATAACATAATATGGATTCCATTTAAGCATGAACATTCCAATCAAGAACTTGCAGAGTTTTCTGACCTTAGTTGAAACTGAAAACTTTACCCGGGCGGCAGAAAAATGTTTTATGACTCAACCGACACTCACAAAAATCATCCAGCGTTTAGAAGACAATATGGGTGAGAAATTGCTGATTAGGAACAATCAAAAGGTTGAGCTAACTCAAGCAGGGCAATTGTTTGAAAAAAGTGCTAAGGAAATTTTGGGTCATTGGCATCGACTTCAAGAAGATATTAACAACCTCAATGGCTTAAAAACAGGACTATTACGGCTTGGCGTCTGCCCTATGATGAGCAGTTTAATTACCAGCTTGTTGACCAATTATCGGCAGCAATATCCGGGGATTGAAATACAGATGTACGAGTATGGCGGCTTTGGTTGCGAACAAGCACTATTGAACAACAGTCTAGATATTGCGTTTACCGCACTGCCGACAACCCATAAAACAGAGTTATCGAATCAACCACTGACTAAATATCCCTTACTTGCATGCTTACCCGAAGGACATCCACTCACAGATAAAGCGGAGATACGCTGGCAAGACTTTGAATCTTATCCATTCATTCTTTATAACGAAGATTTTTCATTAGCAAAGTTAATTAACCGTTTAAGCCGTGAAGCTGGGGTGCAACTCAATATAGCCTTTAGAACGGGTCAATGGGATTTTTTAGCCGCGATGGTTGAAGCAAACTTGGGCGTCGCGATTTTACCCGAACCCATTTGCCAACGATTAAGTAATAGCAGACTGGTATTTAAACCGATGCATCCCGCAATGACTTGGGATCTCGCATTAATATGGCGAGAAAACTTACCCTTAACCCCGCCAGCAAAAGCGCTATTAGCGCTCAGCAGAAACAGTTATGAATAACATCTACTCTTATATCATAACTGTTTTTATATCGTAGCAAGGGCATAAAAAAAACATAAAAAAACCGCTGCCTAGGCAACGGTTTTTTTTAGTCAATTGAAACGAGAATTACTTCTTAGTTTCAGCAGCCTTACGCTCTTTAACTTGAGCAACAACTTTCTCAGAAACGCTGTTTGGACATGGTGCGTAATGAGCAAATTCCATAGAGAATTGACCACGACCAGAAGTCATTGTCCGTAATGAACCAATATAACCGAACATTTCTGATAACGGTACGTCAGCTTTAATACGAACACCTGTAACACCAGCATTTTGATCTTTGATCATACCGCGACGACGGTTAAGGTCACCAATAACGTCACCAACGTTGTCCTCTGGGCTGAATACGTCAACATTCATGATAGGCTCAAGAAGTTGTGCACCCGCTTTAGGCATAGATTGACGGAATGCGCCTTTAGCGGCGATTTCAAACGCGATAGCTGACGAGTCAACTGCGTGGAAAGCACCATCTTGAAGTTCAAGTTCAACGTCTAACACAGGGAAACCAGCGATAGTACCTGTATTCATCATGCTTTTGAAACCTTTCTCAACAGCAGGCCAGAATTCTTTAGGTACGTTACCACCAACAACTTTAGAGGTGAACGTGAAGCCAGTGTTTTGCTCGCCAGGGCGAATAACGTAATCAATTTTACCAAACTGACCAGAACCACCAGACTGTTTCTTGTGCGTGTAGCTATCTTCGATTTCACGAGTAATAGTTTCACGGTAAGCAACTTGAGGCTCGCCTACAATTAGGTCTACACCGTAAGTACGTCTAAGAATATCAACCTTAATGTCTAAGTGAAGTTCACCCATACCTTTAAGGATAGTTTCACCAGAATCAATGTCAGTTTCAACACGGAAAGATGGATCTTCTGCAATCATTTTACCAATAGCGATACCCATTTTCTCAGAACCGCCTTTATCTTTTGGCGTTACAGAGATAGAAATAACAGGCTCAGGGAATACCATGGCTTCAAGCGTACAAGGGTGCTTAGGATCACATAACGTGTGACCCGTTTGTACGTTCTTCATACCAACAATAGCGATAATGTCACCCGCTTGAGCTGAATCTAATTCGTTACGCTCATCGGCTTGCATCTCAACCATACGGCCAACACGTTCTGTTTTACCAGTAAACGAGTTAAGGATGTTGTCACCCTTCTTGATTCGGCCAGAGTAGATACGTACGAAGGTTAATGCACCAAAACGGTCATCCATAATCTTGAACGCTAATGCTTTAAATGGCGCATCAACATCAACAATGGCGAACTCACCATTTTCGTTACCGTCTTCGTCAGTTAGAGGCTGTGGATCAACTTCAACTGGATCAGGAAGATAATCAATAACTGCATCTAATAATAACTGCATACCTTTGTTTTTGAATGCGCTACCACAGTATGTTGGGAACACAGACATTGTACGAGTACCCGCACGGATACAGCGCTTAACGTCTTCAATAGATGGTTGAACACCATCCATGTAAGCTTCTAATAGAGCATCATCCTGCTCAAGAGCTGTTTCGATTAACATTTCACGGTATTCTTCAACTAGGTCAACCATATCAGCTGGAACAGGTTGAATTTCGTAGTTTTCTGGTAAACCAGATTCATCCCAAACGTGAGCTTCACGAGTCAGTAGGTCAACAACACCAATGAATTCGTCTTCAATACCGATTGGTAAAACCATAACCAATGGGTTAGCCGCTAATACGTCTTTAGTTTGCTTAACAACACGTAAGAAGTCAGCACCCATACGGTCTAACTTGTTTACGAAGATGATACGCGCAACTTCAGAATCGTTAGCATAACGCCAGTTTGTTTCTGACTGAGGCTCAACACCGCCTGAACCACAGAATACACCGATACCGCCGTCAAGCACTTTTAGCGAACGATAAACTTCAACAGTGAAGTCAACGTGGCCTGGAGTGTCGATAACATTAAAACGGTGGTCTTTCCAGAAACAGCTTACTGCTGCTGACTGAATGGTGATACCGCGCTCAGCTTCCTGTTCCATGAAGTCTGTGGTTGATTCACCATCATGTACTTCACCGATCTTATGGATCTTACCGGTTAGCTTAAGGATACGCTCGGTGGTCGTGGTTTTACCCGCGTCAACGTGAGCGAAGATACCAATGTTTCTGTATTTGGATAATTCGGTCATGATTCAACTTTAATGATTAGTTTAAGAAGTAGACGGAGCATGCGAAAAAGGACCTACACACCGCACATCAGGTTATTAAGGCGCATATTGTAAATTGGAACCTTGCTGGGCGCAAATAGCTGGTGCAATATTTATTTGTTTTTAGCAAAAAAAAACTCAATAAATGCCAGTAATAAGATATAAAACAAACGATTAAAAAATAATAGTTTATTTTTTAATCGCCTCAGTAATTTCAACTAAAAATGTAAAATTGTAGCCTAAATGGGTAAATCGACATTTTTAGGCCAATATTATGCTGACAATGAACATACCACGACAACAAATAAGTATTTATTAACCCATAAAATGAGTTTCGCTAAGGCCACAAACATCAATCAATAGGGTATTTTTATCTAGGCACTACAATATTGATTACGTCCAGACTGCTTCGCTTTGAATAACGCCGCATCGGCTCGTTCAAAGCAAGCTTGGATCGGTTCATTATCACCCAGCAAGGCAATCCCGAAACTGCAGGTCACGTTAATATTGTTATAAAAATGAAAATAAGTAAGCTCATCGGTAATTCGTTGGCAAAGCTCTGCGGCATCGTGCAACTGTACATGCTGACAAACGACCACAAACTCTTCACCGCCCCACCTTGCCACAACATCAAGTTCTCTTACTGAAGCTTGTAGCACTTGTGCTACTTGAACCAAAATTTTGTCGCCGATAGCATGTCCATGCATGTCATTTATCGCTTTAAAAAAATCGATATCCATGATGATCAAACTGATATTGTTGTTCTGAGGTGTTTTTTCCTGAGGTTGCCTCGCATCCTCTAAAAAAGTTTGGTTAAAATATTGACGATTATACAATTTTGTCAGTGGATCATGTTGAGCCAAAAAATCGAGATCACTATTTTTTTCCTCAAGTTCTAATTGTAATTTTTGTAATTGCTTGTTGTTTACTTCTAAATGAACATTGTACTTGCTGACACACATGGTTCGGTAAAGTAGAAATAAAATAAACATCCCCAGAGCAGTCACCACTTGGATCACTAGGCTGTAATCAATGTCTTCAATAACAGTAATATTATGCCATTTCTTATAAATTGAAATATGCTCAGCTTGGGAAATTTTTGCCAGTCCAGCGTTAATTCGTGGCAGCAAATCTTGCTTTGCATGAGTAACGCCAATGCGTAACTCATCTTCAGGACCACCCCAGCCCGCTATTTTTAGCGAGGTTAACTCGTGTTGTTGAATATAGGCGTTAACAGAAAACATCGATCCTACAAAAACATCCGCCTCACCGTTAGCAACTCTCTCCAATCCTTGTCGCTCATTATCAGTCAATATGGTGTTGATAGGTAAGCGGTCAATTAAGCGGTGGAGCCCGATATCATCAAGCTTTTAGATCGGCATGCCAAGGTAATAAATCACTTAA
>NZ_JBEOPP010000024.1:0-61583 GCF_040310185.1 Shewanella sp. T24-MNA-CIBAN-0130
TTGGTCTGATGGATATTTTGCTTGCTCAGTCGGCAATGCCTCCGCTGATACAATTCGAAAATATATTCAAGAGCAAGCTTAGTTTATCGATTCATCCCCGCGACTTTCGCTACGCTCGGATCACGGGGTTTTCTCGACAGATTAGATAAATTTTAGTTGAATGAATAAAATAAAAATGCAGCCATTAGGCTGCATTAGAAAGGGCATATTAATTGTGCGGCCACACTTGGGTTGGGTTTCTGTTTTCATCTACCGCAACAAAAGTAAACACTCCGCGTATCGCATGTTCACGATGATCCTTGTACATGTCTTCGACATAAATATTCACTTCAACTTTAAGTGATGTATTACCAACATGGATAACATTTGCAATCAGCTCAGCCAAGCTGCCAGCGGGTATCGCTTTTTTAAAATCGATACGATCAGAACTGACGGTAACTAAAGTTTTACGACAAAAACGGGTGGCGGCGATAAAAGCCGTTTCATCCATCCAAGCTAAAGCATCGCCACCAAATAAGGTGTTATGGTGATTGGTATTAGAGGGAAAAATAGCCTTTATAACGCGCGCTTCTGATTGAGCAATCCGTGCTGCAATATCATCAGGGAAATCGGTTTGGGTTTGTGCGGGGTTTTGAGTAAGGGACATACAACTACCTAATGTTATGCAGATTAACAAAGATTTAAGCGAAAAAAGCGGCGCATTATACTGTATTGCGTTTAGCCATGTCGATGTCACTGTGCCAATTGAGCTTAATAGAGCCCGTTTATTAGCCCTTCAGTGACCTGGCCACCGCATGATTGGCACTGCAGGTGACATGGCTTAGTCTTTAGTCTTTAGTATTTTGTATTTTGTATTAGTATTGACCTTACATTTGCCCATTAATAACGCAGTAAAACACAGGAGACCATTTGTTTATTTTGATTGAGCGTCACAATATACAGACGATCAAACTCATTCGCATCATCGATCGGACGTTGTTTTTCTGCGCTGAGTCGTTCAACTAAATCTGTCGACGTATTACTGTGACCAACCACTAAAATATTTCCTTGTTGAGTTAATAGTTGTTGAGTGAATACGGCCATATCGCGAGGGTCATAAACACTCAGATTGAGTTGCTGATCTTGGCTGACGGCAGTCGCAGTTTCACGGGTACGATTATAGTCAGTGGTGAACACCTTAGTTAGCGGTGTACTGGATAACACCTTCGCTAGGCGTAACGCCCGTAATTGACCTTGTGCGGACAAACTCGGATCTTTACCATCCAGTTTTTCAGCATGTCTGACAATAAAAATAACTTGATGGTTTTTTGGGGGAGTGGCGGGATGAGTAAGTTCAACCGATGCGGGAGCATTCGCCATTAATGGAGCACACATTAGGCTCATTAAACCGATTAGAAAAGAGGTGAATAATTGCTTCATGTTGTTAATCCGCTAAATAATATTCGATGGTTGATACTACGCGTACCTGTTTAATATAAGGCGTGTTTTTATCACGATTACTGATACTGAATTGCCCCTGAGTGGCTTTCTTAATTTTACCTAATCGACTTTGCGAGTCGGAAGCAAATTTTTTGGCGACTGAACGCGCATTGGTTGTCGACTCTTCAATCATTTTGGGTTTAACGTCATTTAATCGGCTAAAAATATATTCAACTTGGGCATCATAGTTATTTTGAGAAAAGACAATACCCATTTTACCCAGTTCAGTTAATTTGGGCATCACAGCGCGTACTTTTTCGATGTCGTTAGAATAGACTGTAATCGTTTGTGACCCCGTGTAGCGTAATTCTATCGGTTGATTTCCACCATATTGTTGCGCCAACTTATCGGTAATCGTGGGCGCGGTGAGCGTAACTTCTTTTGGGGCAACATTTAGCTCGGCTAGAAAGCTAACGACTTGGTTGCTTTGGGCTTCAAGCTGTTTGTAGAGTTCATCGAGATTATTATTGGCCGCAGTAAATTGAATAGGCCAAATGACGATGTCGGCAGGATATTCATTTTCTGCTAAGCCTTTTACCGTGACACTTCGATCGAGTAACTTATATTCAATAATAGCTTGTTTAAGTAATACGCCTAGTGTGCCGAGACCCAGCGCAATCAATATGCCAAAAATAGCAGCACTACGAGACGAACTTTGCATAACAACATCCTTATGGGGGAGTGTGTGGAATGATGACATTGGTTTTTTAGCTAACGCGATTATCTGTTAATAATTGTCCACGGTTATTAAACATCATTATTTACGTTAAAGATAAGCGTTATCGACAATATTAAGCCTCCAAATTAATGACAATCATAATCGAATATGTGCTGAATGTTGGTTTTATGGATTATTTTTAATCCTAGTGTTAGCAAATGCAACCTTCAGTCGGTCACTCAGTGGCGTGTCTTGAGTGAATTAATCCGTTACGCTCAAGCATACAATAGGAGGTTCAGCAATGCGTTGCGTACATTATCCTTGCGTCACTTGTCACTTATCCCTTCTGAGGACGTTATTGATCGTAATAAATTGAATTAATTATATAAAAATGCCAACCATAAATGGCTGGCATTAGGAAACGACTATATAAAGTATTGATAATAGTATAGCCGTTATACAAAGAGGATCGTAATTGGCTTTTTATTGTGTTCGTCACTAGCCTGTGACGTGACCGCTATTTTGCCAGTAAGGCTTTACGTTCTTTCGACGCTTGGGCTAAATCGCGTAACAGCTTTTCAGAATCGGCCCAATGTAAACAGGCATCGGTAATACTTTGTCCGTAAACTAATGGTTGGCCTTTAACCACTTTCTGGTTGCCCTCAATCATAAAGCTTTCAGCCATGATACCGGCTATCGCAGTGCTTCCATTACGCAGTTGCGCCATGATGCTATCGGCAACCTTCAATTGGTTTTGATGTTGTTTCTCACTGTTACCGTGGCTAAAATCTACCACCATACGTTGAGTCACGCCCACTTGCTCTAATTGAGCGCGAGCTACTTCAATATCTTCTGCACTATAGTTAGGTGTTTTACCACCCCGTAAAATAATGTGGCCAAATGGATTGCCATGAGTACGGTAAACTGCCATCGCACCATCTTTATCCGGAGAATAAAAAATGTGTGGCGCTTGAGCAGCGCGCACCGCATCAACAGCGATATTAATGTTACCGTCAGTACCATTTTTAAAGCCGACTGGGCATGATAGCGCTGAAGCCATTTCACGGTGAATTTGGCTTTCAGTGGTACGAGCCCCAATAGCACCCCAGGTAATAAGATCTGCAATGTATTGACCGTTAACCATGTCTAAAAACTCCGTAGCGATAGGGAGTTTTAATTCGGTAATCTGTTGCAGCAGTTCACGTGCGATGCGTAAGCCTTTATTTGGGCTAAAGCTGCCGTCTAAGTCTGGATCTGAAATTAAGCCTTTCCAGCCCACAATAGTTCGTGGTTTTTCAAAGTAGACTCGCATTACAATGCACAAATCATCTTTTAGCTCATGGTGTAATGCGGATAAGCGCTCTGCATATTCGAGTGCTGCTTTAGTATCATGGATTGAGCAAGGGCCAATAATCACCAATAAGCGTTGATCTTCGCCTGCAATAATCGCTTCAACTTCTCGGCGCTGGGCAACAAGATAGTCAGCAGCATCTTGAGTCAAAGGGTATTCTGATGCCAGCTGCGCGGGTGAAATGACTTTGCTTAAAAGGGTAGTTCGTAGTTCATCTGTTTTAATTGTCATGCATATTACCGAGAAATCGTGAGATGCATCTGCATCATATTGCCCGAGATTATATACCCAAAGAAGTTCAACATGCGAGGCTTAGCCTCGGATTCTAGTGGCTAAAAAACAGATTGCCGTAAAAGACTCACCCGAATCAAGCTAGTGAACTCGGGTTTAAAAGCCTTTTTACAGTGCTTTTTATTGTTTATAAATTAGAACATGTGGCGATCTAAACCGGTTATGTCGATAATTTTTGTGGCAATTTCTTCTACGGAATGATTGGTAGTATTCACAAAAGGAATACGCTCTTTTTTATACATCATCTCGACTTCTTTTACTTCAAGTCGGCACTGTCTTAATGATGAATATCGACTGTTTTCCATGCGGCTTTGACGAATTTCATGTAAACGATGTGGGTCTATTGTTAGGCCAAATAATTTTGATTTATTACGTTTCAATGCTTCAGGTAACTTGAGATCATCCATGTCATCTTCAGTAAATGGGTAGTTTGCAGCTTTAATACCAAACTGCATTGACAGATATAAGCTTGAGGGTGTTTTGCCGCAACGCGACACACCTAATAAAATGATATCGGCTTTATCCATGTGTTTCATGGTCTGACCGTCATCATTTTCCATAGTGTAGTTAATCGCATCGATACGGGTTTCATAACCGTGGTTACTTTTACCATGGGTTCGGTGTAATAAAGGCTTAGCTTGTATACCTAAGTGTTGTTCTAATGGCGCAACAAAGGTGTTCAAAAAGTCATAATCGACACATTCACTTGAAAATATAACATTGCGGATTTCAGGATTAATGATTGAGTGAAACACAAGTGGTCTAACGCCTGTTGTAATAAAACAATCATTTATTTGTTGCTTAACTTTTTGAGCTCGCACAACCGTTTCCACAAAAGGAATTGTAAGTGCTTCAAATTCTAAAGGAAACTGCGAAAGTACCGCATGTCCAAAAACCTCTGCTGTGATCGCGGTCCCATCTGAAATATAGAATACTTTTGGTGTCATTCTGACCTCTTGTAGTAATAAAATTACAAATAAAATTATAGATTTACGCTTGTTGTGTGGGAGTGTAAGATGCTATTGCCCTTATGTGAAGTGGCCACTGAAATAAAAACTTGCGGAGATAAAACTGTGCAGCAATATGTACTCTGGTATCAAGAATTAGGCATGGGTGATGTTAACAAGGTTGGCGGAAAAAATGCATCCCTTGGAGAGATGATCAGCAATTTGGCCAACGCAGGAGTTCAGGTCCCTGGCGGCTTTGCAACAACTTCTCATGCGTTCAATGAGTTCCTTGAACAAAGTGGAGTTAACCAGAAAATTTTTGACATTCTGGCAACATTGGATGTTGATGATGTTACTGAGCTGGCAAAAGTAGGTGCGCAGATCAGACAATGGGTTATCGACACCCCATTTCAGCCAGCATTAGAAGTTGCCATTCGCGAAGCTTACGAGCAGTTGTCGAGCGAAACTCAAGAAGCGTCATTTGCAGTGCGTTCATCAGCGACAGCTGAAGATATGCCAGATGCGTCTTTTGCCGGCCAACAAGAAACATTCTTAAACGTTAAAGGGTTTGATGCTGTCATGCTGGCTGTTAAGCATGTTTATGCCTCACTGTTTAACGACCGTGCAATTTCTTATCGTGTTCATCAAGGTTACGAACATCAAGGAGTTGCTTTATCTGCTGGCGTACAACGTATGGTCCGTTCAGACAAAGCTGCTTCTGGTGTCATGTTCACCATGGACACTGAATCAGGTAACAATGACGTTGTCTTTATCACTTCATCTTTTGGTTTAGGTGAAATGGTTGTACAAGGCGCGGTTAACCCTGACGAATTCTATGTACACAAACCTATTTTAGCGCAAGGCCATCAGGCTGTTGTGCGTCGAAATATTGGTAGTAAGTTGATTCAGATGGTCTACTCTGATGATGCTGCACATGGCAAGCAAGTTAAAATTGAAGATGTTGCTGCTGAACAACGTCGTATATTCTCTATTAATGATGAAGAAGTCATGGAGCTTGCTAAGCAAGCTGTGATTATTGAAAAGCATTATGGCCGTGCGATGGATATCGAATGGGCAAAAGACGGTAACGACGGTAAGTTGTATATCGTTCAAGCTCGTCCAGAAACGGTCCGTAGCCGTGAAGATGTCCAGTTAATTGAACGTTTCCACTTGAAAACTAGGGGTGACGTAATCTGTGAAGGCCGTGCTATTGGTCATAAGATTGGTACCGGTGTGGCTAAGGTATTATCTTCGATTGATGAGATGGACCAAATTCAACCTGGTGATGTATTAGTCACCGACATGACTGACCCTGATTGGGAACCTATCATGAAGCGCGCGAGCGCGATTGTGACTAACCGTGGCGGCCGTACTTGCCATGCTGCGATCATTGCACGTGAATTAGGTGTACCTGCTGTTGTGGGTTGTGGTGATGTCACTGACCGTATTAAAACGGGCGACATTGTCACGGTATCTTGCGCTGAAGGCGATACAGGCTTAATTTATTCAGGTAAACAAGACTTTGAAATCATCACTAACCGTGTTGATACATTACCTGATTTACCGATGAAAATTATGATGAACGTCGGTAATCCTGACCGTGCATTCGACTTTGCTCGTTTACCTAACGAAGGTGTCGGTTTAGCGCGTTTAGAGTTCATCATTAACCGCATGATTGGTATTCACCCTAAAGCCTTGCTTGATTTCAACGGTCAAACTGCTGAACTGCAAACTGAAATCAATGAGATGATCGCTGGTTATGATTCTCCTGTTGAATTCTATATTGCACGTCTGGTTGAAGGTATCGCCACTATCGCATCGGCGTTCTATCCGAAGAAAGTGATCGTACGTATGTCAGACTTTAAGTCTAACGAGTATGCAAACTTAGTCGGTGGTGATCGCTACGAGCCAGATGAAGAAAACCCAATGTTGGGCTTTCGCGGTGCCAGCCGTTATATCTCTGAATCATTCCGCGATTGTTTCGCGCTTGAATGTGAAGCGATTAAACGCGTTCGTAAGCAAATGGGCTTAACCAACGTTGAAGTGATGATCCCATTTGTGCGTACTGTTAATGAAGCTGCTCAAGTGATTGAATTGCTTAAAGAACAAGGTTTAGAGCGCGGTAAAGACGGTTTACGCGTCATTATGATGTGTGAATTACCGTCAAACGCACTATTAGCTGACCAATTCCTTGAACATTTCGATGGTTTCTCTATCGGTTCAAACGACTTAACGCAGTTAACATTAGGGCTTGATCGTGACTCTGGTATTATCAGCCACTTGTTTGATGAGCGTAATGATGCGGTTAAAGCATTATTATCTATGGCCATTAAAGCGGCTAAAGCCAAAGGTGCTTATGTGGGCATTTGTGGTCAAGGCCCATCAGACCATCCCGACTTTGCGGCATGGTTAGTAGAGCAAGGTATTGATTCTGTTTCTCTTAACCCAGATACAGTGATTGACACTTGGTTATATTTAGCTGAAGCACACTCATAAATAAGCATAAAAAATACAGTTTGATTTAACCTTTAACCTGTATTTTTTTCAACTTGTTAGAAAAGCCGCTATTTAGCGGCTTTTTTTTGTTTATAATGGATGTATATGCCAATAAATAATAAGTCCTCTATGTTACCTTTGCTATCACATAAACAAACATTAGAACCTATCTATCTTGAGTATCTTGACGCGCTTGAGCAAAGCGAGTTTGAAGGTGAAATAGACAAGCGTTACAGTGCGCGGCTTATTCAGGCAACCGATAACTCGGTATACCAGTTTTTACCGCAAGCGGTTATTTATCCTCTGCATCAACAAGATGTCGAGTTAGTGTTATCGCTAGCGGCGCAACCAAAATATAAACAAGTCACTTTTAGTGCTCGAGGCGGCGGCACCGGCACTAATGGTCAGGCGTTAACTCATGGGTTAATTTTGGATGTGTCACGTCATTTAGACCAAGTGCTTGAGATTAATGTCGAAGAAGGTTGGGCTAGAGTACAAGCTGGGGTGATTAAAGACGCCTTAAATGATGCCTTACGCCCGCATGGATTATTTTTCAGTCCCGATTTATCAACGTCTAATCGTGCCACTATTGGCGGTATGGTTAATACCGATGCCTCTGGTGCTGGCTCATTAGTTTACGGAAAAACATCAGATCACGTGTTAGGCGTGACCAGTGTACTCATTGATGGCAGCGTACTGACCACAACGCCTATTGCCCATAACAAGGTTGATCAACAACCCTTTGGTGCTAATAAGCTGGGCAATACCATCGCCAGCCAAATAGCGGCGATATGCTTGCAAAAACGGGACACTATTATTGAACGTTTCCCTAAATTGAACCGGTTTTTAACCGGCTATGATTTAAAGCATGTGTGGAACGATGACCTTAGCCAGTTTGATTTATCGCGTATTCTCACCGGTTCGGAAGGCACGCTGGCAGTGATCACCGAAACCAAGCTTAATCTTACCCCATTACCTAAAACTCGGATGATGGTGAATATTAAGTATGACTCATTTGAATCCGCGTTACGTCATGCGCCATCATTAGTACAGGCCAAAGCGACCGTCGTTGAAACCGTTGACTCCAAAGTGCTCAACCTTGCCCGTGAAGACATTATTTGGCATTCGGTTGCTGAGCAAATTAAAGCCGTACCGAACAAGATCATAGAAGGTCTTAATATGGTTGAGTTTGCCGGTGAAGATGATGAGGTTAACCATAAAGTCGCGCTATTAGAGGAGATGCTCAGCGGCCAACTCAGTCAACCCCAATTTGGTTTAGTCGGTTTTCAAATCATTACCGACATAAGTGATATCGACAGTATTTATGCAATGCGTAAAAAAGCGGTTGGCTTATTAGGTGCCACTAAAGGGACTCGTAAACCATTAGCCTTTGCCGAAGATACTGCCGTACCGCCAGAAAACTTAGCAGACTATATTATGGAATTTCGGGCGCTACTCGATAGCCATAATTTGCAGTACGGTATGTTTGGTCATGTTGATGCGGGCGTATTACATGTACGCCCGGCGCTTGATATGTGTGATGTCGCCGATGAGCAATTACTCAAAGTGATTTCAGATCAAGTTGCGGCATTAACGCTTAAATATGGCGGGCTGATGTGGGGTGAGCATGGCAAAGGGGTTCGCGGTGAATATGGCCCAGCCGTGTTTGGCGACGAACTCTATGGCGTACTGGAGCAGATCAAAGGTTTGTTTGATCCTGATAATCGTCTCAATCCTGGTAAATTAGTGGCGCCGCCTAAGTCAGGCCCATTGCTATTTAATGTCGACAGCGTTAAACGCGGCAGTTTCGATAGACAAATCCCAGTGCAGGTGCGTGACGCGTTTCCTGATGTGATGAACTGTAATGGTAATGGTCTGTGTTTTAACTACAGCAGTTATTCACCTATGTGCCCGTCGTTTAAAGTCACCGGTGACAGAGTGCAATCACCTAAAGGTCGTGCGGGCTTAATGCGTGAATGGTTGCGTTTACTTGAAGCTGAAGGGGTCGATGTTGACGCTTTGGAAAAGTCTTCCCCACTGGGATGGATGCAACGAATTCAAAATACCCTAAACAACCAACGTGACTATGATTACTCCCATGAAGTGATGGAGTCACTTAAAGGCTGTTTGGCGTGTAAGGCCTGTTCTGGTCAATGTCCGGTCAAAGTAGATGTGCCGAAATTTAGGGCGCAATTTTTTAATATTTACTACAAACGTTATTTACGTCCTGCTAAAGATTATTTAGTTGCCGGTATCGAAGATTCATTGCCGTTGATGGCGGCCATGCCTAAATTGACAAACTTAGCCTCGCAAAACCCGCTGAGTAAATGGGTGATTAAAAAAGTCATTGGTTATGTCGATGCGCCTAAGCTATCAGTGCCTACACTAAAACAGCGCTTAGACGGACATTCAAGCCGCGGTTACGATTTGGGTTCCTTGTATACCATCCCTGAAGCGCAGCGCAGTCAATATGTGTTGGTGGTGCAAGACCCGTTTAACAGTTTTTATGATGCAGGCTTGGTTTACCGTTTTATTCAATTAATTGAAAAGCTTGGATTTAAGCCGATATTGCTGCCATTTAAACCCAATGGTAAGCCGACACATATTAAAGGCTTTTTGGACAAGTTTGCTAAAACAGCGCAAAACAGTGCTGACTTCTTAAACCGCGTTCATGCCCTTGGTATGCCGATGGTCGGGTTAGATCCTGCATTAGTATTATGTTATCGCGATGAGTATAAAGAAGCCTTAGGTCAGCGTCGTGGGCCATTTAAGGTGCTGTTAGCCAATGAATGGTTAACTGATGTTGTGGCATCTCGAAGTGAAGCGTCAGCTTTAGCAAAAGATGCACCGCAATACACTTGGTTCAGTCATTGCACTGAATCGACAGCGAAACCGAATACCGCCAATGAATGGAAAGCCATTTTTAGCCATTTTGGCGCCAAATTACACAGTGTTAATTTGGGGTGTTGCGGTATGGCGGGCACCTACGGTCACGAACTTGAAAACGTTGAGCGTTCTGAAATACTGTTTGAGATGTCTTGGCAGCCGAGCATTGAAAAAATTGCTCAACACAGCCAAGTATTGGTATCTGGATATTCTTGTCGCAGCCAAGTGAAGCGCTTTGCAGGCTTTAAACCTCAGCATCCGATTGAAGCATTGCTTAAATTAATGACATCATAGAAGAGGCCGATTATGGAAGATGAAACAGAAACATTAAGTTCATATACTCGACCTGACGGTGTCGTGTTATGCAGTGATGACACACTGTTTCATATTCAAGCTAATGGTGATTGGCTGTATCTAAACAGTCCGTTGCCAGCAAAGTTTGCGGCCTTGTTTAGTAGTATCTTGCATTGCATCGAAGGCGAGTATTTTTTGATCACTCCCGTAGAGAAGGTTAAAGTATCGGTTGAGGCTTATCCCTTATTGCTGGTGGACTATCATGCCGATCCTATTGACGGTTATAAAAAAAATAAACTGATATTTACCAGTAGCATAGGTACACAAATGCCCGTCATCGATGTTGCTGATATTACTGTGACAGACGATGGTATTTATGCACCAGTAGTACGGGGCCTAGTAGGGCAATTAAATCGCGCCTGCTATTATCGTTACATTAATGAATATTTATCTTTTGACTAAAATAGCTTTTCTTAACGTATAGAGATGGTAATCTAAAAATAAGTTCAAGTGTGATTTAGCTGCTGTAAAGGCATTGGCATTAGTCTTAAACCAGTCAATACATCCCACTGACGATGTAGGAGGTATCATTTGAAACGATTTGAAAGTTTAAGTTACCTGATTTCCCATCTTAATATTGCCTTGCAGCAAGAACTCGACACGCGTTTAAAGCGCTATGAGTTAGACAGTAAACTTTGGCCGGTGTTGTTTACGTTGTGGCAAGAGGAAGGATTAAGTCAAACAGAGTTGTCTAAGCGTTGTGATGTGGCCAACTACACAATGACTCGTCTGCTTGATCATCTGCAAGTCCAGGGATTTGTTACCCGTCACCAAGAAGCGGATAACCGCCGCGCATTTCAAATATTTTTAACCGACAATGGCAAAGCACTCGAGCAAGACCTAATTCATGAAGCCGGGTGGGTTAATCAACACTTTTTAGCGGCATTAACCGATGTTGAACAAAGCGAGTTTATGCGCTTACTGAATAAAGTGAATCAATTTAACCAATAAATAGAGTCGATAAGTTCAGTTAATAATATCTCAGGGTAGTAGCCGCTATTTATTTTTTTATGGCCTGCGACCGCTAAAGTCGTGGCCCTTGCTCACATCTAATACACAGACCAAAAGGGGAACTACAGCTAACCTCTTTTTGATCTCTTCAGCCGTTTCGGCATTTCCCTTAGTTACTTAACCTGATGTGATGGTCTCCTTCCACTACGGCATCGATTTGCCATGATTGAAGTGGTTACAAACAATCAAAATGGGAGAAGACAAAATAAAGATTACTTAAATCGCTGATGCTAAAATTTTGCGATGGGATTAGCCAGCACTTTTAACCTCATTTGTAACCGTCTTAGGTTCATCTTATTTGTAAAAAGTGAGAATGCTAACGTTTCCGCTGATGCATCTTGTGCTGAATGAATATTATTGATTAAAACGCTTCTGAAAAATCATTCATTATTAAAACCTATCTTTTGCGGCTTGCATACCATCATAAAAAGCTAGCGTCATCTAAGTTAAAAGTCCCTATATTGATTACCGTAGCACTGCTAGATAAATGGTGCATATTAGACAGTATGACTTCAAATGTTAACCAAGACATTAGGGTCCAAAATTACCCAGAAATAGTAGGCGCTCCATGACAAATTGATGAGAGTTTTACTATAATTAACAAGACAAAGGATTAAAGGACTATTTTTTATGGTTAAGGTCAAAAGGATTGTTCTGGATGTACTCAAACCTCATCAACCTAATGCGCTTGATTTTTCTCGGGCCATTGCCGAAACAGGTGTCGATTATCAAGTAAAACTGGTTGTTCTTGAGATGGATGAAAATACCGAAACGGTTCAAATAGAGCTGTTTGGTAGCGCGATTGATTTTAAAGGCGTTCAATCTGCCATTAGCAACATGGGTGGTTCTCTTCACAGTATTGATGAGGTTGAAGTACATAATGAAACGGTTGCTGGTTAACATTTTATGAGTCTGTTAAATCAGGCCAAATTTTTATTAGATATCACCCGTACGCGGGGGATTGTGCGTCGTTATTTTGTTGTTAATGGCTTTGATGGTGCACTTACCATGCTAGGACTGATCATGGGTTTTCTTGTCAGTACCCCCGCCGATTTATCAATGATTATTGGTGTCTGTTTGGGTGCGGCGATTGCGCTGAGCATTAGTGGTATTAGTAGTGCTTACATCAGTGAATCTGCAGAGCGAAAGCATGCTTTGGGGCAACTGGAGAGGGCAATGATGAGTGATCTTCAACATAGTGCGCATGGCATCGCAACGCGCTGGGTACCCTTGTTGATTGCATTGGTGAATGGCCTAGCGCCGCTGGTCATTTCACTGTTAATATTATCGCCACTATGGCTGGCAACTGCCGGCGTCAACCTTCCTATTCCACCTCTGTATGCCGCCATCTTTGTGGCCCTGCTGCTCACTTTTTTATTGGGGGTTTTTCTTGGCCGGATATCCGGGGTGACGTGGTTACGCAGTGGCATACAGGCATTGCTAGTGGCGGTGATAACCGCCTCGCTTATTTACTTATTGGTCGGAAACTAACATGTCATCAGTAAAGTGGCACAGTTTACCATTTGCAGATGTTCTACAGCGGCTTAACTCTTCGTTAACAGGCCTGACCACGGAGCAGGCAAAAAAACGCCTGATTGAATATGGCCATAATGCTATTATCCAAAAACGACGACGTTCTCTGCTGTACATTTTACTCGGACAGTTTTCTGATTTCATGATTATTGTGTTGCTGGTAGCTGCGGTGATTTCGGGTTTTATCGGTGAGCCACAAGATACCATTGCCATTTTAGTGATTGTATTACTTAATGCGGTTATCGGCACTGTACAGGAATTTAAGGCAGAGCGAGCCGTGGCGGCATTGCGAAAAATGGCAGCGCCAGAGGCCTATGTACTACGTGATGGTCATCAAGTGACTCTTGGCGCAACAGAGCTGGTGCCGGGTGATGTTGTCATACTGGAAGCAGGCAATATTGTGCCTGCTGATCTGCGCTTACTGGAAGAGGAAGAGCTGCTGGTCGATGAATCAACATTGACTGGTGAATCGCACGCAATAGAAAAGCAAACAGAGCCGTTAGCGGATACCGCGTTGGCCATTGGTGATCGTGTTAATCTAGTATTTAAGAGCAGCATGATCACTCGTGGACGTGGCAAGGGGGTGGTGGTTGCCAGTGGAATGGAAACCGAGATAGGCCAGATTGCTGGGTTGCTACAAGATGAAGCCAGTGTCAAAACACCGCTCCAAACGCGATTGTCACGTTTTGGCCGTTACCTTGCTTTGGCCGTGCTGGCAATATGTGTGGTGGTGTTTGCTGCAGGCTTGCTGCAAGGACAGCCCATATTACTGATGTTTTTGACCTCGGTGAGCTTGGGCGTTGCCGCGATACCGGAAGCACTGCCGGCGGTGGTGACCATTTCACTTGCTCTGGGTGCGCGTAACTTGATTCGGCATAACGTGCTAGTGCGTAACTTACCCGCAGTGGAGACCCTAGGTTCAGTTACCTATATCTGTACTGACAAGACAGGTACTCTGACACAAAATCTCATGACCGTTGAGTTATTTTTCGCCGCTGGAGAGCAGCGCGGATCACTGCCTGAGCCAGAAGCCAGTATTCCATGGGCTGAGCTGGGCCAAGCCATGGCACTGAACAATGACATCATGGAAAAAGATGGAAAACCCGCAGGTGAACCGACCGAACTGGCGCTGTTTGAAGCAGCTCACATGGCCGGTTTTGACAAGTCCATCTTAGAGCTGACAACGCCACGTATAGCTGTGATTGCGTTTGATAGCGAACGAAAACAGATGACAACCTTGCATCAAACCGCCGATTTAGTGACTGCGTACATCAAAGGTGCGCCGGAACAGGTACTACAACAATGTATTCAGGGCTTAAATAATGATGGGGTTACAGCCTTTGAAGTCGCGGCCGTGTTGGCTGAGGCCGCACAGTTAGCGAATAAAGGTTACCGTGTACTGGCATTTGCAAAACGTGAATTTAGCTGTTTACCTGAGTCAGTGGACGCCGAAACAGTGGAGCGAGAACTCACCTTTCTGGGGCTGGTGGCGCTGATCGACCCGCCACGGCCTGAAGTACCCCAGGCTGTGAATGATTGCCTTACCGCGGGCATTATTCCGGTAATGATTACTGGCGATCATCCAGGTACCGCGATGGCGATAGCACAACGTCTGGGTATTATAGATGATGATAGAAAGGTGTTAAGTGGTGATCAACTCGCTAAAATACCTGATGAAGAATTCTCCCGCCTAGTTGACTCGATACGGGTGTACGCGAGGGTGACGCCTGAACAAAAATTACGTATCGTCAAAGCGTTGCAAGACAAAGGCGAATTTGTCGCTATGACCGGAGATGGCGTCAATGATGCGCCGGCATTGAAGCGGGCGAGTATTGGCGTGGCCATGGGGCTGAAGGGAACCGATGTAGCTCGTGAAGCTTCGGATATGGTATTACTGGATGATGATTTTTCCTCGATCGTTCGAGCGATACGGTCGGGGCGCCGCACCTTCGATAATATTCGCAAATTTATCAAATATACTTTGAGTTCCAATGCCGGTGAAATATTGACCTTATTCTTAGCACCATTTTTCGGGTTGCCTATTCCTTTACTGCCGATCCATATCCTGTGGATTAACCTAGTGACCGATGGCCTGCCGGGCCTTGCATTAACCACCGAGCCAGCCGAACCGGATATAATGAATCGTGCGCCATGTCCTCCAAAGGAAAGTATTTTTTCTCATGGTATGTGGCAGCATATTCTCTGGGTTGGGTTATTTATTGGTGGAATATCCATTGCTACTATGGCGTGGGCTATTTCCCGTGATGTCGTTTACTGGCAGACTATGGTGTTTACCGTATTAACCGTATCGCAGTTGTTTCACTCACTGGCGGTTCGCAGCGAGAGCACTTCATTCTTGCGCATTGGTTTATTCAGTAATTTACCAATGCTAGGGTCATTTTTGCTGACGTTGTTATTACAGATGGTGGTGATTTATACGCCCGCATTAAATACCATTTTCCATACCCAGCCTCTACCAATGGTCGATCTTGCTGTCTGTCTGTTTATTTCTTCGCTTATTCTGTTTGCTGTCGAGATTGAAAAATGGCTAATGCACCGTGGTGTTATATACGCATAGTGCGTTACCACTATGGCCTACGGTGACTAACGTCGTGGTGCTTCGCCCACACTAGGCCATATCTTAAACCCACTTTTGTCCACCTCTCAGCTGGCATGGCTAGCTAAGGTCGCACGCCCCAAAGCAATTTAGAGCGACTACTCATTCACGATATACTTATATCGGTTTGCCATATATTTACTCATGCGAGCAATGGGGTTAGTTTCAATATCAATTAATTTACAAGAATGATTCTAAAAAAATGGCTAACCTTACTTAGCTTATAAAGTAAGGTTAGTACCAAAGGTAAAGCGGATATAATTGGCTAGTTCATTTTGAGATAGTCGCTAGAAAATGGCATCTTTTTCTACGTTTCAGCACCATAAAACCTTCCCATAGAGTGTTATGTTTATGTGTACGGCTATAATTGATTTATGCTAAAACACCGCCTAAGTTTCTCGTTATGAAAACACAGAAATGTTAGTAATAGCATGTTTAGCACTAGCCTCCAGCCCCCACAATACGCATCTTCAACACGTGTAAGAGTCACTACCTGATCTGAGAAATTACTACTCCAAATGGGGCCAAGTGAAAAATTTGCTGCCCATTGCTGCTACAGGTAGTACAACAACACGTAGGCCGATAGCAACCCAGCGATCCATAGCACAGTAGTGCCCACGGGCCAAGAGCGCGCGAACACGCCGCGCTCTTGGCTATCTGCTGTATGCGGTTGGCCTAGGTAACGCACTGCCATACGTTGTAAGAATTTCTGCAAGCGGTTTCGTTGTTGCGTAACCACTTCACCTAGTGAGCTAAGCGCTCGTTCGATCAACCTAAACAATGAAAAGGCCGCACGTCGCCAAAGCCAATCTGTGTCGAGGCTAATCGTCATGGTACGTTTCATTAGTGGCAATAATACGAAGAAAGCCAGTCCTGAAAATAGCAACAACTGCAAGTAGAAAAGTACTTTACCAATCGAGTACGGTTGGTAGTCAACGGGATAGGGAAGCAGGGCATAAAGCATTTCAGGGAAAACACCCAGTAAAATGCACAAGCTGGCAAAAATGATCATCGCCAACCCCATATTCCATGGCGCATCTTTTGGTCTTAACCCCGAGTCTTTTTGGAAGAACACAAACCATGGGAATTTGATCCCGGCATGAAGAAATACACCGGCCGACGCGGCGGTTAATGCCATGTAAACCCACACTAGATTTCCATCAACAGCTGCCTGGGATATCATGCTTTTTGTTGTAAAACCTGAAGTCAGTGGAAAACTTGAAATGGCTAGCGCGCCAATAATACCGCAGACGCAGGTGAGTGGCATGGTGCGAAATAGTCCACCCAGCTCCATACATTTATTTTTCCCGGTGCGGTATATAACAACCCCAGCACTCATAAACAGGAGTGCTTTATATATAATATGTGCAAAAGCATGAGCCGTCGCGCCATTAAGAGCCATTTCGGTACCAATGCCTACGGCAACCACCATAAATCCTACTTGGTTAACCACGGAATAGGCAAGGATCCGCCGTACATCATTTTCCAATAAGGCGAAAATAATACCGTACATAACCATAAATAGACCTATGCCAATTAGCACAGGTTCGCCTGGGAATAATAATATCAGTGCCAGTACAGCTGTTTTGGTCGTAAATGCCGACAGGAACACCGAGCCTGTGGGGGTAGATTCAGGGTATGCATCGGCTAGCCAAGCTGATACCGGAGGGGCCGCGGCGTTTATCAATATGCCGATAAGTATCATCCATGTGCTGAAATCTGTTGCCAGCATAGGTTGAATTTGGATAGAACCGGTACCTATCACTACACCTTCAATTCCAACTTTAAGCACCACGCCACCGAGAAGATGCATGATGGCATAACGTATTCCAGCTGCTCGTGCACCAGGCGTTCCACCACACCACACAACAATGGTAGAAAATATCGCCATCAGTTCCCAGTATAAAAACATCGTAATGAGGTCGCCGGCAAAACAGACGCCTATAGCACCTGCAGCGTATGCAAAGGCTGCGGCAAGTTCATACCAACGCGCTATACGAAAAGAGTAAAGACCTCCTACAAAGACCATGATCGCAAAAATAGTAGCAAACAATCGCCTTAGCGGACTCCCCTCGAGGGGTTCAATATTGTATGAAAGAAATTTTACCGTGCCCTGAACACCATCAGGGATCTGCCATATGGCCCACAGGGTAATAATTGGCGCTATTAATATGACAGCCGTCCGCGCGTGACCCTTAACCAAACATATTAGAACAGCAGCTATTAGCAGGATAAATGCTGGAGAGAAAAGTTCAAACGTCATTGCTGCTCTCCTTTACCTTGTCATGACTGGGGGCTGAGGTTTGAACTTGTTCTGGTTCATCGTAATAGTCTAGTGGGCGTTTTAGAAACAGACCTAATAATTTTGCGACTAGTACCATCACCAGACAACTGACAAATCCATAAACTGCACCAAACCCAAACCAGCCATCAAAGCCGAAATAACCTTTAACGTATATGACTGTCTGCGCAAGCACCACCAAGGTCAGTACAACACTGAAACCAATCCAGAGCTTACGAATCGTTGAAGGTCGCACTAACCAGTGCAATTGTTTTTCGTCATTCATTTTAACCGAGCCCCTTAACTACTTGGCTTTCCAATTCAATGACTGGACCGTTAAATAAAAAGAAAGCCAGTGTCAGTATGGCGGTCATACACAATGCCAGCACAGCTAAAAACGGTGCTTCGCCGTGTTCCTTGTCACCGTCTTTTTCTCGCTCAAACCAAACTAGGTATAAAATCGGCAAAAAGTAAGCGGCATTAAGAACGGTACTTGCAATGATGGTGAATACTGCCACTAGATTGTTAGCTTCGAAAGCTCCGGCCAAAATATACCATTTTGAGACGAATCCCGCGGTGGGAGGGACACCAATCATGCTCAGGGCACCGATGGTAAACGCCGCCATTGTCCATGGCATGCGCCTACCAATACCCCGTAATTGATGGATTTCGGTTTTTTTGGAGGCAACATAAATTGCGCCTGCAGCAAAGAACAAAGTAATCTTACCAAAAGCATGCGCCACCATATGTATGGCGGCTCCAACCTCTGCGAGTGGTTTGAGAATGGCTGAGGCCATAACCACATACGATAGCTGGGCAATAGTTGAGTAGGCTAGTAGGCGTTTGATGTTGGTTTGGCGCATTGCAACTAGACTCGCTACAATGATGGTAAAAGCCGCAACATATAAAAGCCATTCTGAGCTGGGTGATTCAAATAGATATTCAATCCCGAATATATAAACGATGATCTTGGTGATCGCAAAAACACCAGCTTTAACTACCGCAACGGCATGCAGTAAAGCGCTCACTGGGGTAGGTGCCACCATAGCCGCCGGTAGCCATTTGTGTACAGGCATCACTGCAGCCTTGCCAATACCGAATACAAACAAGGCCAGAAGTAACCCTATTTCTGGGTCATTCAACTTACCGGCGAGGATCCCGCCTGTAGTAAAGTCACCCGTTCCTGCCACGGTATAAGTCCAGATGATTGCAGGAAGGAACAAACCAATAGATGTACTGAGTAAAACACCCAGATAAATTCTTGCCGAACGTATTGTAGCCGCATCGCCTTTATGTGCTACCAGAGGGTATGTCGAGAGTGTTAATAGTTCGTAGAATAAAAAGAGAGTGAATAGATTCCCAGCGAAAGCAACACCAATAGTGGCTGAAAGAGCTAGCGCGAAGCATACAAAAAATCTAGTTTGGTTTTTCTCTTTATTACCGCGCATGTAGCCAACGGAATATATCGAGTTGATGAGCCAAAGTCCGGATGCCAATGCTGCGAATAACATGCCCAGAGGTTCAACAGTAAAGGCAATGTTGAGCCCTGGCATGACCTCGCTAACGTCTATCGAGGGCCGTCCTCCATCCATAAGGATCGGAAGTAATCCCCATACCACCCAGATTAATGAAACAGACGTAATAGCCGTTGCAGCTTCGCGAATATTAGGGCCTATACGCCCAGCAAGGGAAATAGCCAGAGCTCCTACTATTGGAAGGCCAATGGCGACTAATATGGTCGTTTCTGGTGTCATTGTGAACCCTCCAAGAGAAGGGCTGCAGCACTATTTGCGAGTTCTAATGGAACCTGTGGAAACAGTCCGAAGTATATATTGAGTAGTGCAATAAAACCGGTAACTAATAACATTTGTACTGGTGCTTCAGATGTTGGGCCTTCTCCGTCAACAGGAGCTTGGAAGTAAAGTGCTTCAACGATGCGCCAAACATAAACCACCGCCATCAAGGAACTGACGAGAATAATTGCTACTAGCCCCCAACCCCAAGGTCCGCTTTCCAAAGCTGCGGTAATAAGTAGCCATTTACTAATAAATCCCGCAGTACCAGGCACGCCGATTAAGCTCAAACCACACACAACAAAAGCAGCACAAGTCCAAGGCATACGAGCTGCAGCACCACCGAGTTGATTTAGGCGCAAGTCGCGATACTTATAAGCTAGACAAGCAACCGCGAGGAACAAGCCTCCTTTTGCCAGCGCATGGTTGAACAGATGCATCGCGCTGGCGCTGAGTCCGGCCATGCTGACAAAGCTAGCACCAAGCAAAATATAGCCTATTTGTGCAATAGATGATGAAGCAAGCAGTCTTTTAAGATGTCCTTCGAACATCGCGACTGCTGAGGCAATAAGTATTCCGAGAATGGCCAATGGCATCGCAAACAATGCGAACTGAATTTCGTGATCCTCAAGCGTGGCCTGAAATACCATATAGTCAAATCGGATCAGTACATACAGTGCAACCTTGGTCGCGCAAGCAGCGAGAAACACAGTCACCATGTGCGGTGCGTGTGTATAGGCGTTTGGCACCCAAACATGCAAAGGAAACACTGCAGCTTTAAGAGCCAAACCAATAGTGATGAATCCCGCCGCGACTAGAACCGGATTTATGTCGGTAACATCACCGAGGCGATCTTGTATATCAGCTAAGTTAAGTGTGCCGGTCATCATATAGATTAACCCCACACCAATCAGGTAGAAGGTTGCGCCAATAGTGCCCATCATTAGATATTTGAAAACCGCTGGAAGTGCGCGACGGTCTGGACCACCTGCTATTAATATGTAGCTGGCCAGCGATGAAATTTCCATGAAGACAAAAATATTGAAGGCATCTGCTGATACGACAATACCCACAAGTCCAGATAGAACCAGTAACCATGCTGAGTAGAATAGTGGCTGACGTTCAGATTCAACCTGTTGATCAATGCTTGATCTGGCTGCCAACAAGGCTGTAGCGCCGGCACCTGTGATCACCAGTAATAACAGTGCACTAAACGCATCTACCGACAAGGCAATACCATAAGGTGCAGGCCAGCCCCCCATGGCGTACTCGAGGGTTTGACCGTCTAAAACAGCTAAGGCAAGCGTCAGAGCGATGGCAAAACTCACCAAAGCGGCGGCAGTTGCCCCCGCCCATGCCAGACCTCGTGGTTGTAATAGGACAATAAGTGGTGCCGATAACATCGGTACCACAACTTGTAAAGCAGGAAGGTGTGCTAATAAGTCCATAGTAGTTAGTCGGCGTCCAAAATTTCGTTTTCTTCTATCGTGCCGTAACATTCACTGATACGTACCACAATGGCCAGTCCCAATGCGAGAGTAGATACTCCCACAACGATGGCTGTTAGTATCAGTACTTGTGGTACTGGGTTTGAAAATATTTGATCTTCTACACCGCTTTGTATGATGGGGGCTGTCCCGCCTTCTACCTTGTCCATAGTAATATACATAAGGAATACAGCAGATTGAAATATGGATAATCCAATTAGTTTTTTTATCAAATTGATTTTGCTAATCACGGCATACAGTCCCACCGTTAAAATGATAGCGAATACCCAATAATTGAAGTAGCCCAGCAGTTCCAATAGTTTCATGACAATCTCTCACGGGCAGCGAACGCATGGAAAATGGCCAGAAGTGCACCACAAACCGCCATGCCAACGCCGGCCTCGATAATTAATATACCCAGCTGTTGTCCAAACACTGGGTCAGCGGCTAGTACTGAATAATCTAGAAATGCTCCTCCCATCAACATGCAAGCCACACCCACGCCGCCATATAGCAATGCACCGCCTATAACCATACCCAACAGCACCCCGCGAGGTATTGCGCGCAACGCTTCGGATTCGCCTTCGAGCACGGCGTAAAGGATTACGCCTGTGGCAATAATTGCACCAGCTTGGAATCCACCGCCCGGGCCATATTCGCCATGGAATTGTACATAAAGACCAAATAACACGATAAACGGGATCAGCAGTCGGCCGACTACTTGGGGGATCAGATGGTGGCGTAGACCACTACTTTTTTTAATCACGGGCTGATTTTTTCGTGGAGGGCTCACACCAAGGATGAATAAAACCCCGATACAAGCAGCGAAAACAACAAACACCTCGCCCAGCGTGTCATAGCCTCGAAAGCTGCCAAGGATTGCGGTGACCACATTGGGAATATCGATATACTCAGGCGTTTTTTCTAGATACCAAGGCGCAAGATGTTGATGCACTGGGGCATCAGGGTCGCCGAGCCGTGGTTTGTCGAAAGTGGCGTATATTATTAGCAATGCCAGAACGCTCACAGTACCTAGAGCTACCCACCGACCTCCCTCTCGAGCTTTTTCCCGGTCACCAGTCAGCTCCAATGCACAGAGGAAGATTACCGTTGTCACTCCAGCACCCACCGCGGCTTCTGTGAGTGCTACATCAGCAGCGTCCAAAATAAAAAAGTTGGCCGCCATTAGTAAACTGAATATAGATGTCAGCATTACCGCGACAAACAGGTCGTCGGTGCGCACTATCGCAATAGCGGTAATGACGAGAAGGGTCAGTAGGAACAGTGCAAAAATTAAGATCATTCTCCGGTCCCCTCTTTGGGTAAGTTGCTAGCCTTGGGTGCGTCGCTAGCGCTTCCATCGTCTGGCTTAAGACCGGATAATAGCGCGGCATTGGCCAGCGCATAGGTAGCGGTTGGGCCAGTCAGTAGCAAAAACAGCATAATAGCAAACAGTTTAATAGCGGCTAGGGACAAACCGGCTTGTAGGATCATACCAACAAAAATTAAGATAGTCGCCATGGTATCAGTAAGACTGGCGGCATGAATTCTGGTGTAAAAGTTTGGCAGGCGCAGGCCGCCTATGCCGCCGATCAACACGCAGGCACCACCTAGAACGAGTAGAATCCAACTCAGAATATCTAGCGCGACATCAATCATTTTCTGCCTCAGAATCAGATTTTCTTCGGGAACGATTTTGGAAATAATTTAATACTGCAAGAATCCCGACCATATTGACCAGAGCGTAGGCCAACGCAAGATCAAGAAAATCAGGCCGACCGTAAAGAAATGCAATGACGGACAGTAACAAAACGGTCTTGGTACCAAACACATTGACTGCCAGTACGCGATCGTAAACGCTTGGCCCTTTAAGTGCTCTTACTAGGGCCAATACCATGGTCACCAAAATGGCTATAGAGACAACAATATACATAATTAGCGGGGCTCCAGAGCTGCTACTCGACGATTCGCTTCGCCTTTTTGTAATTCTCTTGCACTTTCACTGGTCAGGCAATGAATCAATACTTTTCCCTCGTGTAAATCCAACGTGACGGTTCCCGGGGACAGGGTAATGGAATTGCCAAAAATTACTTGGCCCACGTCCGTTCTGGCTTCCGCTTCAAGCACAACCACGGTGGGGCTTATAGGCATAGAGGGTTTCAGGATCAGCTTGGCTACGTCCAGACTCGAAATAATAATCTCTCGCAGCAGCCACAACCAATAGCCAGGCAGGCGAGGCATAAGTCTAAGCAAATCTGTATGATGCCGGAAAAAGCCCATACGATGTGCCAAGTAAACGCTGAGCAAGCAGGACAAAGCCCCCAAACTCATGACCAGTGGTTTGTAGAGTCCCGACCACAGAAGCCAAGATATTGCTAAAATAAGCAGAAGTAGCAAAACAGACGAGAGTCTTGTTTCGCCGCGTTGAAACGTATGCTGGGCTAGAGTTAAGTTCATAGTTTGCAAGGGTAGTTTTTCAGTAATGATTTATAGACGACTTCCATCGCCGGTTCATTTTCTTCGCTGCTATCTGTTTGGGCTGCTAGATCGGCGACGATAACGTTAACTACATCGCGCAATGGCAGCGGATCTCCGAGGCAAAAACCGGCTAGGTCTGCTGCTCTGGAACGGTCTAAACGGTTTGGCATACGAGTGCGAATCGCGCGTTCCGCGAAGGTCTCCTTACTTGCAAGGGCACTTTCGGCATTTAGCATGACTCTTGCATCGGTTGCTATTGCACCATCGATAAAGCCTTGAATATAGCGGACACAATACTGACCATCAACGCTTTCTGGTTCAGCGTTAAACAGTGCGCAGTGCGATGAAAGTTCTTGAGCCGTCAGTACTTCTACTGCCTTAGCTGGTGGTACGGACAACAATTGAACGGCCAAAAAAGCGAAAACCATTAAGGGGAAACTATCTTTTGACATATAAATCCTTTTTTTCTAATGATTTAACTTTATCCAATTAATCATAGTACTAAAAGTCGATTTTAGTTGTTTTTTCATCAATAAAAAATTGATAATGTATTTTGAGAAAATAAACATTAGATGAGAGAAAAGTACATTAGGGAATTATATGGTAAAGCTTAATTATCATCACTTGCAGTATTTTCATGCGATAGCGACACATGGCAGTATCGCTCAAGCATCAAAAGTCATGCATATTACGCCACAAACGCTTAGTGCTCAGTTAAACTTATTAGAAGTTCAATTAGGATATAGTTTGTTTGACCGAAAAGGTAAGCGTTTGGTGCTTAATGATATGGGTCACATCACACTGAGCTACGCACAGGAAATATTCAGTTTAGGAGATGAACTGATTCATTCATTGAAAAATCATTCAACTGACTTTTTTTTTCGTTTTTCCATCGGAGTCACTGATGTCATCGCGAAAGTGTTTTCATTTAATTTATTAAAAGCGGTCTACACGATGGACGACTCTATTAAGTTAGTGTGTAAAGAAGCGAGCTTGGACGTATTACTTGGAGAATTAGCGCTAAATAAACTTGATGCTGTTTTAAGTGATACATCATTGCCAACAGGTTCTTCGTTAAAAGCATACAGTCACCTCGTAGGTCAATCCGGTATTAGTTTTTTTGCTCATAAAAATCTTGCTAAAACGTTAGCTGTTAACTTTCCACACTCTCTTGACGGTAATCCATTTTTTACGGCAGGAGAAGGATCTAATCAGCATTTGAGTGTACTTTCTTGGTTTAATGAACTAAATATATCGCCCCAAATAATAGGTGAATTTGACGACTCAGTGTTGGCCAAATATTTTGGGCAAGCAGGGTACGGTGTTTTTTGCGCGCCAACTATCATTGAAAATCATGTTATAGAACAATTTGATGTTGAAATTATTGGAAGAACAACGGAAATTACTGAACATTATTATTTAATATCGCCTGAGCGAAAGATTAAACATCCCGCCGTTCAGCATTTATTAACTGAAGGAAAAAAACTGTTTAATCAGCCTATAGTTTAAGATCTTTAGTGAGAACCCTGACATCGTCGTTGCTACCGATTAAATTGGCTATAGGAAATATCGTTTTATTATCATTTCTTTTGTAATAATGATCGGCCAGTGGTTTCAATATGATTGAGAAACTTAGTCGCGAGCCAGGTTTACCGTTTTGATTTAGACTAAACAAACCAATAAGAATTCATCGACAATTATTTTATCGGTAAACGTACAAGCCAAGTTCTCCACCATACATCAAGGTATGTGCCGACAATATTGATACACCTAGCCTTGACATAACCAAGTGTTTAATCGCTTCATTTATTATTAGCTCAACTCGTTACAGGGGAAAAGTGTGTTTGAGGTATTGATTAATTCAGCTTACTTGGTATTGGTTTAGCTTGATTTATAACGTAGCTTCATTTGAACTTATTGCCTGCAGCAGGTGAGCTACAGTACGTAGTAAATGTCGCGATCACAGGGATGTGAAAGAGTGACCTTAGTGCAGATGATTAAGCGAGACGCCAGCTCTTGATTTTACAATCAGCATCCTTGTGGGCTTAACCAAAACATCCCTGTTTTGGATACTCGCTGACTCATCTACACCTGTAATTTAACTCTCTTCGATTTAGCCGCATAGTTGTCTATAGATGAAAGCTAAAGAGGAAAAGCTCAAATCTAATTAGCGGACTTACTTTTGTCGGATAGACGACAATTGTTGCCAAGTGCCGCCCTCCTATGAACCCAGCGTGCAACTTTCACTAATTGCAATACTATTTCGAATGATTAGTTGGATTCACTTAACTTAACATTGTAATATTCTATCCTCTGCTAAAATTAGTGAATAAGCTCTAATGCAAGCGGAATACAACATATCGTGATGATCGCTCGCCACAAGTATGATGTGTGATACAGACTTGTGGCTGCTGGTTTAACACCAAAACTCATTTTCAGTAAAGTCGAGCGTTTTACAATCAGCATCCCTAACCAACAAAGAGTAATTGTTAGTATTAATACAGCAACCCCCTCCAAAGCTATTGGTATTCGAAAACCTGATAACGTGTATGCCATTACAATAATGATGGTTTGATGAACGATGTAAACTGGAAATACCCATCGATTAAGTTCGCTAACAATGCGGGATTTTCGATTTAGATAACGACTAGCAATAGCGAGTATCGCAAGCACAGGCATTGTTTTCGCGCTAGCATAGACAATACCGAACATCATCGCTGCAACATCATCGTTTTCATAAAGTCCGGTTTGCCAAATATAACTGAACCCAAATTGAAGTGCCATAAGTGATATGAATGCGAATAGTGTTATTTCTATCCACGATGCGCTCAATTTACTCCAGAATGAACCAATACTTCCCAGACAAAAGCCCACTAAGAGTAATAGTAAACCGTACATTTCACGAACGGCATCCCCAGTTAGCAGAGTGTCGATTAACAATGTCGAAGCGATTAGCATAATTGAAAGCGCTAACAGTTTGTTACTGGCAAAAACTACAGCCTTTTGAACCCACTTTTTTATAAGTAATGGAGAATGTTTGCATAAAAGCGTGATCAGCAATAACGCCATACTGTTCTTCCACAACGAACGTAAAAACCAAAGATGGTTTACATCAACATGAGGCCAAATACCGCTTTGATAATCGTCAAAGTAATTGAGGGGGGCAACATAGAAGGCGTAAACGAACGGCCAGAAGTCTAAAGGCATTTTGCCAGCTTGTTTCATTTCAATATAAAGCTGTGGAGGTACAACAATCAGTACACCAATTAATAATGGGAAAAGCAGTTGAAGGCTTCTGCTCCACAGTAATTTTCCGCTGGTTTCTTTGAGTAGCATAAATCTCAATGCGACACCTGATATGAACCATAACAGCCCCATTCTCCACGGTGACAACGTAAGCATTAAATGCTGCAACAAAGTAGATTGCGATTCATGTTTGAAATGAAATCCCCATTCCGGCACATACACCATGCCAGTGTGGAATAGAACCAACAATCCGATGGCTATAACTCTCAACCAATCTAAATGATGCAATCTATTTGATTGATTTGACTCTTTTTCATTTAATAAATCCATAAGTAATCTCTTGTATATGGTCTAAACCTTCTGCACACTATATCTCTATTGGATGTATGGATTTACCGCTATTCCATTGAAAATAAATGAATAAGTGATAAGCGGTGGAATCTAGGGATAAGAGGAAGCGCTTTAAGATGTTATTTACCAAGCTGCATTATCAAAATAATAAAATCAGTTATGAAGCATTCATTTTATCTGTGTATTTCTTTATTAATGCAGGAATAAATTCGACATCAGTCCTGATGGAATCCAAGCGCGATGGCATTGCAAACTTAGCTAATTGGGAACCGTTTGTTTGGGAGTATTCAAGCGCTTTATCATCGTTATTGCTATTGCCCCTTGTCGCTATTTTTATGACCAAGTATCCGTGGCAATGGAAGCAACCTAAATGGTCATCGTTGCAATATTTAACCGCTGCTGTTGTTTTCTCAATGGCTCATGTCGTTGTTATGCTCGTTTTGAGAGAGATAAGTTACCAATTTTCTTCGCTTGAATATGATTTTGCAAAATCAATATCTGAATTCAGTTACGAACTTATTTATGAGCTTCGAAAGGATGTTTGGAGTTTTTGTTCATTCGTCATTTTGATCTCTTTTTACCGACAAATCATTCAGCAATGGTTGGGTGATGCGAGCTGTATAGACATCACTACAAACGCCAGTAGCAAGCTGACAAAGCACTTACTGGTGAAAAAGTTAGGCAAAGAGTTCTTGATTAAAACTGAGCAAATCGAGTGGATGCAATCAGCGGGTAATTACGTCAATCTGCATATTGGTGATCAAGTTTATCCAACCAGAAGTACACTGGTTGAATTTGTGGCCAGTGATCCGACAAACTCGCTATGCCAAATACACAGATCATTAGCAATAAATTTAAACTTTGTACATTGTATTGAGCCGCTTGCTAGTGGCGACGCTGAAATCACCATGCAGTCTGGACAAACACTTCGTTTATCTCGGAGATATAAAAACTCATTTAAACAGCTAAAACAGTCGAATAATTTTGTAGAATAATTGAATATAGGGAAGCATAAACATCGGTAATTTTAGAGAATAAAAATTTTAATATTATTAGGTTTAGGAAGTATTTTTTCTAATAAAAACCGTCGGCGGCTAAACTTCACTCTAACTTGAAATTGTCGGATAGGCGGCACTTGTTACCAAGTACCGCCCTCCTAAGAACCGTACATGCAACTTTCACTGCATACGGCTCAAGCCTCCACTAAGGCGTGTTCTGTTACCCAGCACCCTATATAGCAGCCAAGACAGGATCAAACCAAGAGTTTCTGCTTTCCTTTACCCGCTTGCGCTTACCTAAGTAAACTTCATATTCTGGGTCGTAAGGCGTCGCTGCACTCCTGATTTTCACATGTCTTTTTATCGGCGTTTGAGCTATCTGAACCAGATTAAAATGGCAGTCCATGTTGGCAATCTTCTGCCAGCCGTGGAATTGCCACCCACCTATGCGATTCATGTAGTATTTTCGACGTACCCAGTCTTTGCTTTTCGTGGGGTGACGCCTTACCGCCCATCGCCATAAAAGCCAGAAAAGTTGATGGCCTACATAACCGAAAACTTGCTTTGCAACACTGTGGCGATAATAGTTCGCCCATCCTCTCAGTTTCGGATTCAATATTTTGATTAAATCATTAACAGGTATTGTGGGATGTTTTCTGATGAATTCACGTAGATTGCTCAAAAATAATAGAACGTTGCTCTTGCTCGGTTTAATGAGCAGTTTGCCTTTGTACTTCCTGATATTGAATCCCAGAAAGTCAAAACCATCATTGATATGAGTAATGTGTGTTTTCTCATCAGAGAGTGTTAAGCCCCTTTCCTGTAGAAAGCCAATGAGTTGCGGCTTGATTTCATTAACTAGGACTTCTTGCGAAGAACCTGTGATGACAAAATCGTCTGCGTATCCGATAAAGTTGACTCTATTCCCTGTTTTACAGGCAATAGACTTAACCAACTGTTCTAACCCAGCCAGCGTGAGCAACATCAGCGTTGGGGAGATTATCCCACCTTGTGGTGTTCCTTCAGCTGTTTTATAGAACAATCCTTTATCAATATAACCACATCCAAGCCATTGTTTCAGCATTCGTTTATCTAATTGAATGTTGTCGATAAGCCATTGATGACCAATCTTATCGAAACAGGCTTTGATGTCACCCTCAAGAACCCATTGGCTAGAGCGCTTCATACATAAACATTTGAAGCACTGTGCAATTGCATCTGCTGCGCTTCGATTAGGTCGAAAGCCATAGCTATTGAGGTCGGCTACCGTTTCCGAAATAGGCTCCAAAGCGAGAAGATGAAGCGCTTGCTGCGCTCTATCTATCATGCAGGGTATGCCTAAAGGTCTGAGTTTGCCGTTTTTCTTGGGGATGTAGATACGCCTGAGCGGTTTGGCATGATAGCCTTTTCGACTCAGTTGATTCACCGCAGTCATACAACGAGCATCAGTGTTCCAAATGATGCCGTCAATTCCTGGTGTTTTGCTGCCTTTATTTTGAGAAACTCTTTTAACAGCAAGCAATTTTGCTGATGTAGAGTGGGTGAGTATCCACTGCAATGCTTTCGACTTACCGTGTTTACCTTCTCGGGTTGCTTTTGCAATGCGCATTTGAAGCTTTAATACATGTTGCTTAACAGCCTTCCAGTTAATGGATTGCCATTGAGTGCTGTCAGAAGAGGCACTAACTTCGTTTGAAGCCATCATTTGCGTTTCTCCTTGAATAAAGTTCTTCAAATCATCTTGCAACGGGAGACCAGCTAGAAGTCAGCTCGCTTTCGCGCCAGATAACAACCTGTATCCATATCATTACAATGCGGCATTTGCTTTTTCTAGCCTCCTTTACCTGCATTACTATCGGCAGTCTTCGCAGACCACTTTCCCAAAGGGAGCAATACAGGCTTACCCTGTTCCGTATGTCACGCAACGTCAGGTTAGATGCCCACTATAGTGCGGAGAGCGTATCGATCACGAAAGAATACTGGACAATTTCTTTCCAACTCTCATTGCCATTTTGGCCACAGCGTATAAACCACTTCCGCTGTTTCTCGTATAACGCACCTTACATGGATTCACTTACGTTCATCATACTGACACCCTAGCACTTACCCGATTTGTGGTTATCAGGAAGAACATCCTCTCACGATTCTGTTCCCATTCGGCAAAAGCCGAATATCGTTACATTGTCAGACTCGCTGCTTTATTCAGAGTCTTAGGGGCACCTGGTGATACAGATGGTTCACTCTTATCGCGGTGAACAGCGCTTCATACGACCTCAGGTCGCACGTCCAGAAACGAGCTAGTCGTGATCTGCCTTTATCACTACGAGCAAACATTGATGTAGTTGAATTGACTTTGTCTGCCAAACATATCGATGAAAGGCTTATGCTTATTGTCTCTGAACAGAAAGCATTAATCATCGCAAGTGGTGCTAATCTATTTAAGCTACTATTGATTAAAACCACAGCCTGATCAAAATCACAGCCGGACTTAAACCACAGCAGGCTATAATAGTTAGTTTAAATGTTAGTATTATTTTTACTCAGTAGCGTTAGCTGTTCACTCTTTTTAGCAGGAACACCGTCATGGCATTTAATGATTTATTTAGGCTCAGTTCTCATGCGGTGATCACCAATGATGATGGGCAAGTTCTATTATTAAAAGCCAATTACGGCGATAAGCATTGGGGCTTACCGGGCGGTGGACTTGACCCTAATGAAACCATCCATCAAGCATTACAGCGGGAATGCCAAGAAGAATTGGGTTGTTCAGTTACGGTCAATTATCTGTCTGGGGTCTATTTTCACCGTGCGTATCAATCACAAGCATTTATTTTTCGCTGCGAGCTACCACAAGGATCGGAAATACACTTAAGTGATGAACACAGTGAGTACGCTTACGTTGCTGTTACTGAATTATCGACGATTCAGCAACAGCGAGTAAACCAATGTTTAGCGTTCAGTGGTGTGGTTTGCAGTGCGGCTTTCTAACGCGGCTTTATGCCATGTTGTTAGCATTTGCATAATATCAACAGAGTCGCTGAGCTGTACCAAAGGTCTAGGTACTGTGTATTGTTTAGTTTCTAATGCGTTAAGCACAGCTTCTACTTGATAGTAAAAGCCATTGCCTTTGGCTTCAACGTTTACTAGTTCAGCTTGTTGCTCATATAACCTAACGGTAAAGTGATTGTCTTGAGATTCTGGTAACCAAGGGTTTGAGGTGAACTCAATACTTCCTAAGCTGCCCAAGATAGTAAAGCCTGCGTGCAGACCATAGTCTTCAGCGGTGTGAAGATGACATTGCACCCCATTGCTGTAACTGACGATGGCAGTCGATTCGCAAATATTACCGTCTTGACCACGTCTTCCAGTCGCTTCAATGTGGTATTGCTGGCTCTGCTCTGTGCCAAATTGCTGTTGCATCACTAACTGTATTAATGATGCTGGGTAACAACCTAGGTTAAACAATGCACCAAGGCTAGCGGGGTTAACAAACTGGCTAATGGCAGCGCAATATTGGCCGCGGATACTTTTTACTTCACCTATCACACCAGTGGCTAATGTTTTGCTTAGCTGTTGCATAAATGGATGAGCTAAGTACATTAAGCCTTCAAGGAAAAACACTTTGTTTTGTTTTACAGCATCCAGACTTTTTGCAGTTTTTGTCATGTCTACTGACAATGATTTTTCACATAAAATCGCTTTGCCAGCATTAGCCGCTTTTACCACGTATTCATGATGTAAGTGATTTGGCAGGGCAATGTATATAACATCGACTTCAGGGTTGTTGATTAACGCATCAAAATCAGTAAATTGATGTGGAATTTGATACTGGGTCGCAAACTCTGCCAATGTTGTGGTGTTGCGTCCTGCCACGCCATAAATTGTACTTTGACCTTGTGCTTTAATCGCATCGGCCATTACCCCAGAGATAAAACTGGTGCCTAATATTGCCCACTTAATTGATTCAGACATTGATTATCCCTCAGTCGTTAATAGTTGATAGTCAAATGCTTGCTTTAAATCGGTTAACGCCGATTTGATAAATGCCTGAGTATGTTCAGCTGCAAAGTGGGCATCAAATGCTGCTTGGTCATCATAACGTTCCCAAAACACAAATTGCTTAGGGTTGGTTTTATTTTGCAGAGCCATTGCAAGTGAGCAGCCTGGTTCGTTGTTCATATCTGCACAAAATTGACGGACAGCTGCGATTCCTTGTGCCAATGGCACTTGGTCTTTAATGTGAATTTCGGCCGTGATAAACACGCCTTGTTGATCCAGTTTGTTATCCATATCGACCCCTTAATAATAATGGGGCATCGTAAACCAGTTCTGCGTAAGGCAAAATGGCTTGGTGGTGTTTACAGAAAACACTATAGGTTTATAATTAAGGCTGGTTTAATGAAGTATTAAGGACATTCGGTGGATAAATTAACCGCAATGCAGGTGTTTAGTCATGTGGCTGAGCAGGGCAACTATGGTACAGCTGCGCATAAATTTAATATCAGCCGGACTATGGTCAGTAAACACATTAATCAGTTAGAGGCCTACCTTGGGGTTAAGCTGATTAACCGTACTACTCGTCAACAAGAATTAACGGAATCGGGCCACGTTTATTACCAAGAATGCCAGACAATCTTGATGGCTATTGAGCAAGCTGAAAATACCCTGCAGTCGATGAATTCGACGCCCAAAGGCACCATTAGAATTAATGCGCCAGTTAGTTTTGGCAATATTGTGCTGGCACCGATAGTGAATCAATTTTTGCTGCAATATCCGCAAATTGATGTGGAGCTACGGCTTGATAATAATCTAATCGATCCCATGGTAGATCATGCTGATGTGGTGGTAAGGATTGGCACTCTTGATGACTCCGCGCTAATTGGCAGGCATATTATGAATTATGAAATGGTATTTTGTGCTTCACCTCACTACTTAGCTCAACACCCGCCAATAGCGTCAATTGACGATTTACCTCATCATGATTGTTTAGGCTTTAGCTATTCAAAAAGTGCTTCATTAGCGGGTGCCCATAGCCAGTTGTTTGGTAAACGCAGCTTTAGATTGTTGTCCAATAGTGGCTTGGTATTAATCCAAGCCGCGATAGATGGATTGGGTATTATTTTACAGCCACAGATAGTGGTGAAAGAGGCAATTCAAGCTGGATTGTTGACAAATGTCAGCGTATTAATACCTCCAGATGCGATGCCAATACACTTATTATATAAAGACAAAAATCTGCCGTTAAAAACCCGGACCTTAATTGAATTTATTATTCACCAACTCGAATGATGAGATTTGTGCATTATGGACATCGCGCATTATGACTCGGCAATCATGCCTTTTAAGACGATATTGTCATAAGTGACAAAACCTAAAATTTCACCCGCTTCAATCACAGGTGCTTTGTTAATATTAAAGCGTTCAAATAGCCGTGCGGTATAGCGAACATCCATGTCAGCAGACAATGACAGCACTGGCTTTATCATAATTTCGTAAATATTGGTGCGTGCAGGAGACTTGTCTTTGGCTAACACTTTTCGGGCAATATCGCTCATCAGTACCATGCCATATTCGTCATGTTCATTGCGTTTATTCACCACTAAAATATTGACCTTTTTACTGATGGCCACTTGTATTGCTTCTGCTACTGTGTGCATTCCGTCAATCATAGCGTAATGGTTATTCATCACATCGCGATTGCGAATAGGGAGTTTGTTGCTCATATTTGATCCTCAATATCTTTACTCAATTTTTCAACTTGATGGGCAACACCAACCGCATCTTCGACATCAATTTGAATCGCAATACCTTTGCCCGAATTGGTGTCAAATTCGCCGACTTGAGCAATCGTTTCTAAAATATAGCGGCTCATGTGTTCTTCTACCAGCCATAAAATAACATCACGTTGGACATCGAGTGTTAAGCCCATAAAGGTTTTCTTCTTTTCTAGACCTTCGCCGCGGGCATGATTAATGACAGTTGCACCTGTGGCTCCGGCAATACGCGCTGCATCGAGCACTTTGTCGGTGCAGTCGTCGTCGACAAAGGCAACAATTAATTTAAAGCGCATAGGTTACTCCTTAGTGGCTTTTCGTTTTGATAAATAATCAACCACTTGGGCGTAACCCATAACAGTGATCATTGGAAATAAGCTGGCAAAGGCAATTAAACCAAAACCATCAATTAATGGATTACGACCTTCGACATTGGTGGCGAGTCCAAGCCCTAACGCGGCCACAAGTGGTACCGTGACGGTAGAGGTGGTTACGCCTCCTGAGTCATAGGCCAATGGCACAATCATTTTAGGGGCGTAAAAGGTTTGGATCACCACCACCACGTAACCGGCCATAATGTAATAGTGGATGGGATCGCCTACCACAATACGAAAACAGCCTAAAGTAATACCGATAGACACCCCAAATGCCACCGACATTCGTAAGCCTTGAATTCCTATGGTGCCACCAGAGACTTGGTTGGCTTTGATTGCCACCGCAATTAATGACGGTTCTGCAATAGTGGTGCTAAAACCAATAGCTGCGGCAAATACATATACCCAAAAATAGTCTTGCCATATAAACGGTGCATTGCCGCCATCGGGATGCAAAAATTCGCTGGTGGTTAATTGATTTGCCATGCTTTCCCCAATGGGGAATAAAGCAAGTTGTAAACCAACTAAGAAAAAAGTAAGTCCAATAATGACATACACAAAACCGAGTAATACTTTACGCCATTGGCTAATAGGGCGTTTAAGCACGCCAAGTTGAAAGCCAAATAAAATCACCGCAATAGGGATGACATCACGGGCGGTCAGTAATAGGGTGGTCATCAATTCATTCAGCAAAAGAACTCCTTGTTCTATTAGCTATATCGATCACTGCAAAAACACCATGCCGTACAGCAACACAAAAATCATTGGACTCAGGCTTGCAAAAGCAATTAACCCAAAACCATCGATCATTGGGTTGCGGCCCTTGATGACACTGGCTAGACCCACACCTAGTGCGGTAACCAATGGCACGGTAATGGTTGATGTGGTGACGCCGCCAGAATCATAAGCTATGCCGATAATGTTGGCGGGCGCAAAGCTGGTGAGGATCATCACTAACACGTAACCACCAATAATAAGATAATGAATTGGCCATCCCTTAAGGATGCGGATCACGCCAAGCAGAATGGCCAAACCAACCGAAATGGCGACGGTTAATCGTAAGCCCATGGCATAAGAACTCATGGCTTGTTCATTTGACTCTATCGCGCCAGCGTTAGCGGCAACTTGTGCGGCTTCGTTTGCCACTGCCGTGAGGGCTGGCTCTGCTAATGTGGTGCCAAAACCTAAGGAGAAAGAGAATATGACTAACCAAAACACACTGCCTTTTCGCGCTAACGCTTGAGCTAGAGATTCGCCAATAGGAAATAAACCCATTTCTAAACCAAAGACAAAAAAAGTCAGTCCCAACACAATAAACACCACACCAACAAGAATAGAGCCCAGTTCTGCTGGCGCTTGATGCAGTACAAATATCTCAAAAAAACTGACGACTAAAATAATGGGAATAAGATCTTTAAAACTGCTGAGCATAGCATGGAGCAATTTTGCGATGGCTGACATCTTGTCTCCTGTATTGACCCTCACTGGGATAAAAGATAAATGAGTCATATATTCAGTTTGCCTAATGATAGATATTTCACAACGTATTGTTTACAATAATGTTCATTAAGTTGATGTGGGTCATAAAATTGATTCAGACTGGCTTGAAAATTGTTAAAATAGACTGAGACCAATGCGCTGCTTAGCGGTAAATGGTTAGAGAGAAAGACTTAGGGATAAAAAATAAAAAGGATTTAGATGACGATGAAGACAATTTTACGCTTATCAATTGCAGCGGCTTTTATGACCCATGTTGCCTACGCTGTACCAACCGATATCGATGGTTTTTCACAAGCTTATCAACAGTACAATCTGTCTGTTAACAGCAATAACAACCAAGATACGCTGAAATATGCACAACAAACCTATGCATTAGGCCAAGTTAAATTTGGCAAGGACAGCCTTGACAGTGGCAAGTTAGCCATTAATTGGGCCAATGCCCTAGTGAATGAGTCAAAGAGAAATCATAACGGTCGTATTATTGAAGATGCCGCGACGCTCCAGGCACAAAAGTTATTTGAGTCAGCGTTGAGGGTATATCGCAATAATGTTGCTGATAATGATATCGCTCTGATTGATCCGTTAGTGGGGTTAGCTCAAACGACTGCAAATGACAAATATGCTAAAGATCTTTTATTTGAAGCTATCAGCGCCGCTGAAAAAGCGGATAATTTATTAACGGTTGCTGAAGTTAAACTCATTGCGTTCCATCGCTTATCGGGTACCGAGTATTATACGCGTACCGTGAGAAGTTTTGTCATGGATGCCAATGATATCTATGTCAATAAACTACCTGAAAATGCGATTAAACGCGTCAATTCAACCTATCTAGTTGGGGCACTTTATGCGGCAATGAACCGCCCAAATGATGCAACGCCGCTTTTACTTGAAGTGATTAAACAATATCAAGCATTGCCTTATAGTCATCCATATGAACTTCATGCCCATGCATTGTTAGTGACACTTTACGAACAACAAGGCAAAAGCAATAAAGCCACTGAGCATTGTGTTGCCATTGGTAAAATGACCCCATGGGATGACCAACAAGAACAAACGCCGTTATTTAGAAAACCACCTAATTACCCTCGGTCATATGCCGAAAGAGGTAAAGATGGTTGGGTGCAAGTTGAGTTTACGGTTGATGAACATGGCTTTGTTAAATCGCCTGAAATTATTGACTCCAAAGGCGGGTACCAGTTTGAAAGAGAATCGATAGAAGCATTAACGCAATGGCGTTATGCGCCTAAGTTTGTTGATGGCAAACCTACATCCGCAAAGTCGAAGGTACAGCTTGAGTTTACCCTAGGTTAATCATTTATCAGTTTGTATTGGTTAACCTAACCAATACAAACTGAGCATGCCTATAAACACAATAACTAAGGTCGTCTCAATCAGTAACTGGCTTTGTTGTAGCTGTTTTTTACCCTGTTTTAAAATAGTCACCAACTGGTTTTGTTTATAGATCCGGCATGATACTAATTCTGTTTGTGGATCGACAACTAATTGAAAACGGCATTTCTTACCATTATTCAGCAAGACATCATGCATGCTTTGCAAACCAAAGTTGAACTTGCGTGACACCATCTTGCCATTAATAAATACCCGTTCTAGCCCGCACCAATTACTCGCTTGTAACTCAATATTGTCTTGATTGAGATGGTAAGTAAACTTAGTCATAATGCCGTCCTTATCGCATGATAGTTGCGAGCCCTGTGTGTAATCTAAGCAGAGCAATGTGACATTTTCCAGTATAGAAATATGAACAATTTACTAAATCAAGCTATCTAGTTGGCAAGCTTAATAATTTTTATTTTTTTAGGATTTGTTGCAAAAAAGGTTTCTGTCTACATTTCAACATTAGGTGTTTATGATAAATGATGCAGAGTATGGCAGAGTATACCGGCTAATATTTGGGCTAAAATGGCTAAAACTTGGGTGAAAATGGCTAAAAACACGGCCACATATACAGTCAAAAGTGTGACGTTAGCAGCCAGCGTATTTTTAGGTTAGATAAGGTTTAGCAGATAAAATCGTGATCACTTACCTAAGGCAATAGGCATTCAATAGATCTTTCCAAGTAATAATGCCCACAATGGTGTTGTTGTCTAATACGGGTAAACAACCGATATCGTGGTCTAAAATCAGTTTGCTGGCTTGGTGGATGTCGCAATGGGGGGCAATGGTGAATGGATTGTGGGTCATGACTTGATGAACCCTTTTTTGCAGGGTTTCTGTGTCTCGAATTAACTCGGCTGCGGTCCCTATATTGGGACTGAGTGCACGTAAAAAGTCTCGATAAGACAATATGCCACTCAGTTGCTTATTATCAACCACCAGTAAGTGATGGAAGCTAACATTATCAAAAATTTCTTTGGCAAGTGTCAGTCTGTCATCCATATCTATGGTAACCACTCGAGTGGTCATGATGTCCGCGATGCAGATATGTTTGGCCGCATTATTCGTTAATGTCTCTGTCGACATTTCGGTAGACGTTGTCATAAGCGATCCTCCACGTATTTATTCTTTTATATCAGACAAATATAAATTTAACAATCATTTAACGCCTAATGACAACCACTTATTCAGGTTCGCAGCTTGTATTTGGTCAAGATGCAATTTTGTTTTCGGGTAAATGCCCCGCTAAGTATTTTTGATATTTAATCGGCTTTAATTGATGAATATCGACTAAGACTAAACCATCGATACAGTCACCAAATTCAGCATCAATACCAAAGTCGAGAAATTGCACGCCGTGGTTGTTACATAGCTCGCCATATTGCTTAAATAACGTCGGTACTGATACACCCATATTCGATAGCGTCCGTTTGAGTATTTTAAAATTCTCAGCATAGTCATCGCCATTAAATAGCTGGTGTAATTGATGCTGACGTTCGGTGGTGAATTGATATGAATTAAATGAAGTCGCTAAAACGTGTTTAGTGGCGAAATGATGTTGGTAAAAAAATACCAGCATCTCTTTGGCCGGTACCGGCAAGCTATCGCTTAGGGATACAGGGCCAAAGAGGTAACGATACTGCGGATTTTTAATTAAAAACGCACCAATACCTTGCAACAAATATTCTAAGCTACGGCGGCCCCAATATTTAGGCTGGACAAAACTGCGTCCAAGTTCGAGTCCTTGGTCAAAATAGGGTGCAAACGCATCGTGGTATTCAAATAGTGATTGGCTATACAGGGCATTTTTACCAATGGTTTCATGGAGTATTTTGGCACTGGCAAAACGGTATGCCCCGACAATCTCTAATTGGTCTTTATCCCATAACACTATGTGAAAATAGTGATTATCATACTTGTCGGTATCACGACGTTTACCGGTACCTTCGCCAACGGCTCTGAATGCGATCTCACGAAGCCGACCAATCTCACGCATAACTGCACTGCTTTGAGTATGCTTATACAAATAGATTTGTTTGTTGTCTTGGGTTTTGCCTAATAGTTCGCATTGTTGTAAAGCTTGTTGTAATTCACAGCGTTTTTCTGGATGGGCAATGGCATTTTGGGTGATAAATAATGGACTGCGATTTTTACCTATGCGGTATAAATGATTTTTAAGCAAATTCACTTTGGTTTTAAGCGGAAAATCTTGAGTGCTGACCACTTCTTTAGCGATCAGTTGGCCAATTCGCACCGGCATCACATGATCCATTTGTTTGAACATTTCTTTAATCAGTAATAGCGTTGCCAATGGCTTGTAAATCATTGAGGCGCCATAAAACGTAGCAGAGTTTTTTGCGTCAACGAACATCGGTAAAAGGGGGGCATTACAGGCGCAAGCCATTTTTAAAAAGCCGCTGTGCCAATGTAAGTCAGTAACCCCTGTTGGGCGTAAACGTGACACTTCACCCGATGGGAAAATCAATATCGCGCCTTCATTTTTAAGATGATGATGGATTTCATTTAAATGTTGTTTAGGTGTACCGCCAGTCATGTTACGTACTGGCAATAAAATGGAATGTAACGGTTTAATAGCCATTAACAGCTCGTTGGCGACCACCTTAATATCCGGACGAACTTGGCTAATTAATTTAATCAATGCTAATGCATCAAGTGACCCAATAGGGTGGTTAGCGTAAATCACCACTCGACCTTCAATCGGAATATTTTCAACTTCGTTATTGGGAACGCTGTAACTGAAATTTAAGCACGCTAAAATTTGCTCAACAAAATCGACACCGGATAAATGCGCGTGTTCGTTAGCTATGTCATTACACTGCTTTTCATGAAGCAAGTAACGTAACATGGCTTTAGTCGGCACGGCTAACCACGGCTTGTTATGCACATTTGGCAGGTTTTTTTCTACCACATTATCGACAGTAAATATCATATTTAAGCCTTATTTATGCAACGTGCTGTGTTTGGGGCGTGATGATTGATTTAGCCTCTGAACTGCAAAAATCAATCGTGTTTACTGCTGTAGCTTGTAACGTTTGTTGATCCCACTTGAGTAACTGCACATCACCGATTTCTGTTTCTGCAATGAGAGTACAATTTTCAACCCAATCACCATCATTAGCGTAAGTGATGATGCTGTCATTAATCGTATGTTGTGATAACTCTGGCTGGTGGATATGACCACAGATAACCATGTCGACCTGTTGTTTGGCGCAATAGCGTAATACCGCATCACGGTACTGATTAACGGCTTGCTGGGCTTTGTTGACGCGGAGTTTGATGTAGCTGGCTAATGACCAATAGGGATACCCTAGGCGACTTCTTACCCTATGTAATTGGCGATTAAGCCAAAGCAACACATCATATAAATGGTCACCTAGTTTGGCATAGGCTCTGCTGACACAGACTTGTGAGTCAAATTGATCGCCATGAAGCATTAAAAAGCGTTTGCCGCTAATCGACTCATGAATATGCTGTTTGGCGAGGGTAATGCCCCTAAAGTGACTGTTTGCATAAGCTTTAAAAGCCTCATCATGATTACCAGGGATATAGATCACTTGTGTGCCGTTACTGGCCAGCTCGAGGATTTTCTTGATGACGTTATTGTGGCTATTGGGCCAATAGAAGCGTTTTTTTAATGCCCAAATATCGACAATATCGCCAACTAAATACAAGTAGTTACTTTGACTATGGTTTAAAAAATATAATAAAAACTCAGCTTTACAATCAATGCTGCCTAAATGGACATCCGATATCCACAGAGCATGAAACTGCTGGATTTTCCCCTGCTGAGTTAAGTGAGCTAAAGGTTGGCGGTGCTGATGTTTTTTTTTGCTGTGCGAGATCATCGGTCATTCACCCTAATACACAGATTGCGTCAGTGTTGATTTAGGGTAGGGCAGTTAGTTGACGCTAAGGTGAACGATTTGTTGCAACTTGATGAATCAGTCATTAAGTAAAAATGTAATGGGCAGACAATAAAAAAGGAAATGCATAGGCATTTCCTTTTAGCTTTGTTTATAAATTCATGTCTATAAAGTCATGTTAAGGCATTAAAAAGCCCTAATATAAAGCTGATTAACTATCTCGCGGCATCAATAATAGCTTTAGCCATTTCATCGGCAACAGAACCCGTAGTGCGGTTCTCGCTATCAGCACGTTCAAAAATAGTCAGTAGGGTATTGTAAATCTGCTCAACCTTGGCAGTAGAGGCGGCTACGTCATAGTGTTTCTCAAATGACACATTGATAATGCCGCCAGCATTAATCACGTAATCTGGGGCGTACAAAATACCCATTTGTTTGAGTTTTTCGCCGTGGCGCACTTCTGCTAATTGGTTATTGGCACAACCGGCAACGATGGTGGCTTTTAATAGTGGTAAGGTGGTGTCATTAAGGGTGGCACCTAATGCACATGGCGCATACACATCAACATCTTGGGTGTAGATATCTTGCGGAGCAACAAGAGTTGCGCCAAATTCATCGGCGACTCGGTCTAATGAGGCTTGATGAATATCGGTGACCACCAGCTCAGCGCCGGCATCATGTAAGTGTTTACACAAGTAATAGCCGACATGACCGACGCCTTGCACTGAGACTTTAATCCCTTTTAGGCTATCAATACCACGTTGATGTTTTACGGCGGCTTTTATGCCCAGATAAGTGCCTAATGCCGTCTGCGGTGAAGGATCACCTGATTTGCCTTCAAGACCGGCTACGAATTCAGTTTCACGGCTGGCTATCATAATATCCGCTGTGGAAACGCCAACGTCTTCAGCAGAATAATATTTACCACCTAAACTGTTCACAAAGCGTCCGAATGCAAGAAATAACGCTTCACGGTCGGTTGTTTTGGGATCGGCGATGATCACCGCTTTACCGCCGCCCATGGCAAGACCCGCTAATGCATTTTTATAGGTCATTCCACGAGATAAGCGTAGTACATCGGTTAAGGCTTCATCATCCGATTGATAGTTCCACATACGACAACCACCCACGGCAGGACCTAGGTTAGTATTATGGATGGCAATAATGCCTTTCAGACCACTTTGCTTATCATGACAAAAGACCACTTGTTCGTGTTCATCGAACGAAACATGATTAAAAACTGCCACGTGACATCTCCGCTTGAAAAAATGAGTTTTTCGCCCCTTATGTTACTTGATGACATAAGGCGCCAACGACTGCTTGTTATATTTATTGCAGCACGATAGCATTTAGGGATACTCTGAACAAAGCTTGATTGAGTTATTTTTGTGATTAGTGTGGCAATTTAGCTTGCCACCTTACGTAAACGTAAGGTAATTTGTGTTACGTGATTGTTTTGAAGCTATATTAAGATTGTTTTGTGATTAACGAGCAGGTGAGTTTTCGTTCTAATCTGCATTATAACAATAAGATAGGAAGTATTATGACTGAAGAAGTTGCAGAAAAGGTGGCACAGCCAACGCCAGATCCAGAAGCTCAAAGACAAGAGTGGGTGCGCACTCAATTCCAAAAGGCGAATCGGTTTTTGGCTGAAAAGGGCGTGATCCCAAACAAAGTGCTTACTGATGAAAGCCGTTATCTTGCGCCCTATTTAGCCATTTGGAAGATGGAATCGAAACAACCTAAAAAACAAACTTTTTGGGTTATGTCAGGTGATTTGCCATCCGATTATGTTGATGTGAAAGTGGCGGAAACGGCTCGTGATGCGATTAGACATTTTTCGATGATGTGGCAGCTCAAAGCAGAAAACTTGCATAAATCGGGCGTAACAAAAGACCCAACTCAACTGAAGTTTGCGCAATTGCTTATCTCGCGAGCAGAAAGTTTATATAAAATGAACCAAGATGAAAAACTGTGGGCTTAATAAACTGAAGCAACAGAGATAAAAAAGGCACTATTAGTGCCTTTTTTGTTATCTCCAGCTAAGCATGATGATCCATCTTGCTTGCCATCATAAGATCAGTGGCTTATATGCTACTCATTATTCGCTTTCGTCTTCGGCTAAGTAGAATAACCCTTGATTAAGTAATCCGGTCAGAACGTCAAGAGCTGCTGCATTGGCGGTGAATAAATTAGCCTCTTGTGGCGTAAGCCTCACCTTGTTAGCCAAGAGTTGCAGCATTTCATTGCTAGCATCACCAAAGACGTAAACGTCGCCATTGATAAATAAACGTGGTTCGCTGTCCTGCTCTAATTGTAATACTTTCAGGCCGCCGATACGTTGAATGATTGCGCCTTGCTCAACAGCTTCTAATAAATCCGCTGCGGTTAATGGCTCTTCACCTTCACAAACATCAAGCTCGAAACGACTTTGACTGAGTAATTTACCTAACATGGTTTGGTAGCTGGCGGGATCTTGTGCCAATTGCGCCAACAAATCCATGATCCCTTTTTGGTGTGTCTGGCTGATAAGACCCGGTTGTGCCGGTTCATCTGAAGAGGTGAAACGCTTCTGACCTTGGTTGCTATCAATCAAGGTATCGGCTAATTCGGTTAACAGTTCTTGCTGACTCGGGGCTCTAAAACCGATTGAGTATGATAAGGCTAGCGATAAGGTTTCGCCGCAATGTGGATATCCTGGTGGAATGTATAATACATCGCCTTTTTGCAATATCACATCGATAATGGGTTCGAAATCGTCAACCAAAGGTGAGTTAGGATTATCGCCGCGACGCTTGTGCTGGCCTTTATCACCCACTTTCCAGCGACGTTCGCCATCACCTTGAATGATAAATACGTCATAGTTATCGATATGCGGTCCAACCCCACCACCGGGAGTGGCAAATGATGCCATTAAGTCATCAAAGCGCCAGTCGGGTAAAAATCGAAAGGCTTCGACTAAAGGTTGTGAGTCTGGATACCAATGGTTTACGGCTTGAACTAATAGCTGCCAGTTGTCTTCACCAAATTGGTCATAGTCTTCAAATGGACCTTGGACCACATCCCAGTCATTGCCTTTGGTGATCACCACTCGTGAAGATATTTCTTCTTCACAGGCAAGACCTGCAAGTTCATCTGCTGCAATAGGATCTTCAAAGTTGATAAAAGCCTGTTTGATCACCAGCGGTTTTTGTTGCCAATGCTGCTTAATAAAGGCTTGGGTATCAATATTTAATGTGTACATCATTGACCTCAGTCGAGATATTTGTCAGTGGTTAATGCAATAAAAAAGCGGTCACATATGCGACCGCTAATGATATGCATAAGCTTATAAAACTATTTTAGCTCATCAACAAAGGCTTCTGCGCGGCCAATGTAGTTTGCAGGGGTCATTTTTTTTAGGTCGGTTTTGACTTGTTCAGGTAGCTCAAGGCCATCAATAAACACGGCAAGTTGTGCAGCATCAATACGCTTACCACGAGTCAGTTCTTTTAACTTCTCATACGGCTTTTCAATGCCGTAACGACGCATAACGGTTTGCACCGGCTCAGCCAATACTTCCCAGTTTTTATCTAATTCAGCTAAAAGCTGTGCTTGATTCACTTCTAACTTACTAATGCCTTTTAAGGTCGCTTGATAAGCAATTAACGAGTGCGCCATACCCACGCCTAGATTACGTAATACGGTTGAGTCCGTTAAGTCACGTTGCCATCTTGATACCGGTAATTTGGCGGATAAATGTTGCATCAGCGCGTTAGCGATACCTAGGTTACCTTCAGAGTTTTCAAAATCAATTGGATTGACTTTGTGCGGCATAGTTGATGAACCAATTTCGCCAGCAATAGTGCGTTGCTTAAAGTGGCCTAATGCAACATAACCCCAAATATCACGATCAAAATCGATTAAAATAGTGTTAAAACGAGCAATAGCATCGAATAATTCTGCGATGTAATCATGTGGCTCAATTTGGGTGGTATACGCGTTCCAGTTAATGCCAAGACTGGTCACAAAACGTTGTGAAAGTTCGTGCCAGTTGACTTCAGGGTAAGCAGAAATATGTGCGTTATAGTTACCCACGGCACCGTTAATTTTACCCATAATCTCAACAGCGTTGATTTGGTTTAGTTGACGATCTAAACGCACTGCAACGTTAGCCATCTCTTTACCGAGAGTCGATGGTGATGCAGGTTGCCCATGGGTGCGAGACATTAACGGCACGCTTTTATTGTCATGAGCTAATTTTTTGATGGCATCAATAATCTGCTGGCATTGCGGCACTAACACTTGTTCGCGCGCTTCTTTTAACATTAAGCCATGAGATAAGTTGTTGATGTCTTCGGAGGTACAGGCGAAATGAACAAATTCATCAATGGCGACTAACTCGGCATTGTTGGCAATTTGTTCTTTAATAAAGTACTCAACCGCCTTCACGTCGTGATTGGTGGTGCTTTCAATTGCTTTAACACGCAGAGCGTCTTGTTCGCTAAAGTTGTCCTTGATGCTGTCTAACAAGGCTAATGCGGTTTCGCTAAAAGGGGGAACTTCTTCAATCTCTGGGCAGCTAGACAATAGCTTTAACCAGTTGATTTCAACTTGAACACGGTACTTAGTAAGACCGAACTCGCTGAAAATCCCTCGTAATGAGGCGGTTTTACTACCATAACGACCGTCTACCGGAGAGATAGCAGTTAGTGCGGAAAGATCCATTTTAAGCTCCTTGATGAACTTTGTTGTAGGGTGATTCGATTAATTGTTATTTTGGCTTTGTTTTGCTGTATCAAATATGGATTTACGGGCAAACACTAAATGGCGGCGTTTGCCACCTAATTGGCGCCATAATACTGCGCTGCGCATGGCTGCAAGCAGTAACGCGCGAATTTTTTGTTGTACCAGAGATTGCTTTAAGCAATCGGGATTACCCGATATTTGTAATTTAGGCCCTAATTCACTGATGATGTCGCTGTAAATACTGGCCAAATTGGCAATAACTTGTTCATCAGTAATCGCAAAATGGGTTAATTGGCGATGCACTTGATTGATGCGTTCCGCTAGCATGCCTAAACCATTAGGTGAATGGGCTAGCTTGCGTTCAAGGGCTAACACGCCGACTAAGTAACGAGTGGTTTCAATATCTTTGTTACCGCCATCACCGAGTTGATTTTGGATCAGTTGATAACCGTTATCTAAAATGGCTTTATCTTGATAAACATCAGCCGTTGATTCTGGCTCTGTCACTAAAATAGTATTAAGCGTAGCAGCTAGGGCGTCTTTATCGCTTTCACCGTGACGAGCTAAATACTGGACCTGGCCAATCGCCTGTAAAATACCAGCGAAGGCCATGGTGCGTTCAAACAAGATGTTGTCTGGAGTTTGGCTCACGGCTTATCCTCGGATTAAGGTATCGATTATGCCGCCACCTAAACAGATGTCACCATCAAAAAATACTGCTGATTGCCCAGGGGTCACTGCGGCAACCGGTTCATCAAACATAACGGTAATATTGTCTGAGTCATTATAGACGAGTGTGCAAGCTACATCTCGTTGACGATAACGGGTTTTTACCGTTATGTGACAGTTATTTTCAGGTCCTTTGCGATCAACCCAATGCAATTGATTGACTGTCATGCCGCTTGACATTAAACGAGGGTGATTGCCCCCTTGTGCGACAATTAGCACATTGCGTAATAAATCTTTTTCAACCACATACCATGGATCTTCATTACTATTTTTCAGACCACCAATACCCAAACCTTTACGTTGTCCAAGCGTGTGGTACATCAATCCTTGATGTGTCCCAATCACTTCACCTTCAGCGTTTTCGATATCGCCCGGTTGAGCCGGTAAATAGGTCGCTAAGAAGTCGGTGAATTTACGTTCACCGATAAAGCAAATACCGGTGCTGTCTTTTTTGTCGTGGGTAATTAATCCCAGTTTTTGGGCTATTTCACGCACTTGATGTTTTTCAAGTTCACCGACAGGGAACAAGCTGCGGGCAACTTGTTCGTGGCTTAACGTGTATAAAAAGTAGCTCTGATCTTTATTACCATCAACTCCGCGAAGCATTTCTACGCTGCCATCGCTATTATCACGTCGGCGGACATAATGGCCCATGGCGATATAATCGGCATCTAAAATATCGTCCGCAAATTCAAGAAAGGCTTTAAATTTAATTTCTTTATTGCACATGATATCGGGGTTGGGGGTGCGGCCGGCTTTGTATTCTGCTAAAAAATATTCGAATACGTTATCCCAGTATTCGGCAGCAAAATTGACGGTATGCATTTTAATGCCTAGCTTGTCGCAAACTGATTGTGCATCTTTTAAATCATCAGCAGCCGCGCAATATTCATCGGTATCGTCTTCTTCCCAGTTCTTCATAAACAGACCTTCAACTTGATAGCCTTGCTGCATTAACAAGTAAGCTGATACTGAAGAGTCCACACCGCCGGACATGCCGACAATGACTTTTTTACCATTTGAAGTAGGGCTAAGTGATGTCATAAATCCTAAAAACCTTGAAGATAGATAATATGTATATTGTGCCGCAATGCCAATGTTTCAAGGCGATTGAGCTAGATTTTTGTTCGTTGTGAGCCTGAATGTTGTTGCATGCACATTTCGACGAGATTAATTAGTTGACCGTCAAGTGCCGGCTGAATTTTATGGTCAAAATCTATTCGATATAAACGGTTTTCTGTTTAAATAAGAATGCGCTGCAAGTCTTAAAGCAAACTGTCTACGTAAACTAATATCTTACAACAAAGACCTTCGCTTACCAATAAGTGCACCTGTTTAGCCGATCCCTATGAGTAGCATTTTGGGCTTCTTTCTACTAGGTTAACGCTTATTTATGAACAACAACGACATGTCATAAGCTCTGCCTAGTATAAATAGCCGAAACAGCTGCAAAATTCACCTTTAAAGATCCTCGAGTCCTAATAAACATGACATTTGTGCGGCGCATATTCTATCACGCATTCGCTGAATGGGCTATCTTGAGGCGTATGCAAATAGCCCAAGACAAGGCTCTAAAAATAATCGACATTGAACAGTGATAAAGGGGTGTGCTGTGGTAAAAGGTTTTTATCAGCTTGTTGTAAGAAATCTTCAATACTTTTTACCACTAATGGGCTGCGAAGTTGGCTACCAAGGGCGATGATTTCAGCAAGACTGAGCCAGTGAGTATCTGTAATGGCATTATCGCGAGGTTTAGCGTGTTGTTGCTTGGTCAGTTCAATACAAAAGGTATAACGAACGAACGCTAAGTTTGCAGATGCTCTAAATTGATAAATGCCCACTAAGGCTTGTGGTGTTAACTCAAGACCGGTTTCTTCAACAATTTCACGGGCGCACCCATTGATAATCGATTCATTCGCCTCTAGATGTCCAGCTGGTTGGTTAAATTTAACCGCACCATCAATGCATTCTTCCACTAATAAAAATTTGCCTTGGCTATAAATAACGCAAGCTACAGTGGTATTCGGTTTATAACGTTCGGTCATAATTCCCTCTGATCCTAAGATGCTCAACTTGTGGTTATTTAGCGGTGCTCATCACTTTGTATTCGCCATTAGGTAAATCATCTAGACACCATTGACCTATTTTATAACGGATTAGTCTTAAGGTTGGATGACCGACATGGGCTGTCATACGCCTAACTTGGCGATTTCGACCTTCGCAAATTTGTACTTCAAGCCAAGTGGTAGGAATGGCTTTTCGCTCTCTCACTGGCGGGTTTCTAGGCCAAATATCAGGCGAGCCCATTACGTGGACTTTTGCAGGCAAAGTCATTCCGTCTTTCAACTTCACGCCTTGGCAAAGTGCATTTAACGCCTCATCTGACGGTTGCCCTTCAACTTGAACCCAATAGGTTTTAAAGGTTTTTTGAGTCGGCTGAGTCAACTTTGCTTGCAGCTGTCCATCATTGGTAAGCAATAGTAAACCTTCACTATCACGGTCTAAACGTCCTGCTGCATATACATCGGGAACCGGAATAAAGTCTTTTAGTGTTTGGCGGCCCGCTTCATCGGTAAATTGGCACAACACATTAAAAGGTTTATTAAATAGCACTATGACGGGATTTTCAGTCCGAGGTTTTTGTGGCAGCCGCGATTTTATCCTGTTGCGATTGGCTGCATTATTGGCTGCATTACTGGCCGCACTTCTGGGCACAACATTGACTGATTTAGTTGACGCGTTAACGCTGTTTGTAGCTGTTTTTTTGAATGGACTGAATTTACCGATTTTTGACATAAAGGTATGGTTAACATCCCTAGGTTATAAGAGTGAGTGATAAGTGAGCGAATATAAATCAATTTATGATAGTTTACTGCGTATTCGTCCTTAGTGGAATTTGAAAATGATTAAGAATGATCTATGATGTCCGCCTAAAAAGTGTGATCTATAGCTAATTTATCATTCTGGGGCATCTGGTTTACCTGCCAAAGCTCAGCGGTTTGAGAACAAAATATAATAATAAATGGGATCGGCGATTTCACATACTTGGCAGACTAAAAAGATGCGCCAAGGTTGCAAGTCAAGGTTTACTTGCGCGTGTGTTGTCAACGAAAATCCATTAAATGCTTACACAATTTATTCTAATAAATTGATAATTTACAATAATGTAGGAAATAAAATGAAAGATAACACTCCAACGATTATATACACAGAAACCGACGAAGCGCCGGCACTGGCTACGCTGTCTTTCTTGCCTATTATCCGTACCTTCACTAATGCAGCAGGCGTAAAAGTTGAAACCCGTGATATTTCTTTGTCAGCTCGTGTTATTGCTCACTTCCCTGAAAAATTAACCCCAGAGCAAAAAATTGCTGATGCGCTAACAGAATTAGGCGAATTGGCTAACCAGCCAGAAGCCAACATTATTAAATTACCTAACATCAGTGCCTCAGTTCCGCAGTTAAAAGCCTGTATTGTTGAACTTCAAGCAAAAGGCTATGACATTCCTAACTACCCTGATGAGCCTAAAAATGACGCTGAAGTTGAAGCTCAATCCCGCTATGACAAAATTAAAGGCAGTGCCGTAAACCCGGTATTACGTGAAGGTAACTCAGATCGTCGTGCACCGACGTCAGTGAAAAACTACGCCAAGAAAAACCCCCATTCAATGGGCAAATGGTCGAGCGCGTCTAAGTCTCACGTTGCTCATATGAACGAAGGTGACTTCTACGGAAGCGAACAGTCTGTAACCTTAGCAGCAGCAGATAAAGTCAATATCGTGTTGACCCAACAAGACGGTAAAGATGTTGTGCTTAAGAGTGGTTTAGCGCTATTGGCTGACGAAGTTATTGATTCTTCAGTGATGAGCAAAAAAGCGTTAGTCGATTTTTATGCTCGTGAAATCGAAGCGGCAAAATCAGAAGATGTTTTATTATCTTTGCACCTTAAAGCCACCATGATGAAAGTGTCTGACCCAATATTATTTGGTCTTGCCGTGAAAGTGTTCTTTAAAGACGTCTTCGATAAGCACGGCGCGTTATTTGCTGAACTCGGTGTTGATGTAAATAACGGCTTTGGTGATGTGTATGCCAAAATAAGTACCTTACCAGAAGCTAAACGTAGTGAAATTGAAGCTGACATTGCCGCTGTTTATGCTGCTCGTCCAGCACTTGCTATGGTTGATTCAGATAAAGGCATCACTAACTTACACGTACCAAGTGACATCATTATTGATGCATCAATGCCAGCCGCAATCCGTTCGTCAGGGAAAATGTGGGGCCCAGATGGCCAGTTACAAGACACCAAAGCGATGATCCCAGATCGTAGCTACGCGGGTGTTTACCAAGAAACGATTGCGTTCTGCAAAAAGCACGGTGCATTTGACCCAACCACAATGGGCAGTGTGCCTAACGTGGGCTTAATGGCTCAAAAAGCAGAAGAATACGGTAGCCACGACAAAACCTTTGAAATTATTGCGCCCGGTACGGTTAATGTGATTAACCAAGCAGGCGATGTATTAATGAGCCATAACGTTGAAGCTGGCGACATTTACCGTATGTGCCAAGTGAAAGATGCGCCTATTCGCGACTGGGTTAAACTGGCCGTTAAGCGTGCACGTTTAAGCAATACACCAGCGGTATTTTGGTTAGACAGTCATCGTGCTCACGATGCTGAGTTAATTAAAAAAGTGACTCAATATTTATCAGAGCAAGAAACTGCTGGTTTAGATATTCAGGTGATGTCACCAGAAGATGCAACACGTTTCACCTTAGAGCGGATCATCAAAGGTGAAGACACTATTTCGGTAACGGGTAATGTATTACGTGATTACTTAACCGATTTGTTCCCAATTCTTGAATTGGGCACGAGTGCGAAAATGTTGTCTATTGTGCCGTTAATGAGTGGCGGTGGTTTATTTGAAACAGGTGCGGGTGGTTCTGCGCCTAAGCACGTACAACAAGTGGAAAAAGAAGGTCATTTACGTTGGGATTCATTAGGTGAGTTCTTGGCATTAGCGGCTTCTTTAGAGCACTTAAGTCAAACGACCAACAACCCTAAAGCACAAGTGCTAGCAGACACGTTAGACGTGGCTATTGGTAAGTTCCTTGACACCAATAAATCACCCTCTCGTCGTGTAGGTGAACTTGATAATCGCGGTAGCCACTTCTACCTAGCGATGTATTGGGCACAAGCATTAACTGAGCAAACAGAGGATTCAGCGCTGGCTGCGTATTTTGTACCATTGGCTAAATCATTGGCTGCAAATGAAACGGTTATCCTTGCGGAGTTGAATGGTTCACAAGGTCCTGCCGTAGATTTAGGCGGTTATTACCGTTTAGATGCTGCGAAAGCTGAACAAGCGATGCGCCCAAGTGCCACATTAAACCAATTTTTTAAGGGCTAATGTCTGCGGGTAACGCCTTCGAGGTGATTGCGTGGTGATGACATCAACAGCGATAGCGTCAACTGAAGTTGTCATCTTGACTAAATTGAGACTAAAAACCTCAACGCTGGCTAACAAACGGTTAAATAATTATTTATTTTTGTTCATTGAGGTTATTTAAGTCAATAAAAAAAGACAGGGATTAAAATCCCTGTCTTTTTGTCTTATAGTCTCACCAATTATTTTGTTGGCGAGATGGCTGAAGCATGCATTCCTTTGGGACCAGCTTCAACTTCGAAGCATACAGGTTGACCTGCTTTTAAGGTACGATAACCTTCCATTTCGATAGTTGAATAGTGCGCAAATACATCTTCGCCACCCTGATCAGGGCAAATAAACCCGAATCCTTTGGCGTTGTTGAACCATTTTACAGTTCCGTTTGCCATACTTCCACTTCCTTCTATTGTCTACTTACCAGTAAGATAGTAAAACTTATTATCCAGCGGTCTATTATTCGCCGCCTAACAAATAGAATGAAATTTGTACGAAAAGATGTCAAGCAGTAATTAACAAAAAGGCAACATTTAATTAATTTAATAATATCAAGTGGTCGGGAACCAAACGAGAGGCTAGTATTAAACAATGGCTAAAATAGGCAGTGTAGAACATATTGAAGAAAAGGTTGAATCTAAGCTACAACCACCCCATATGTATAACGTGGTGCTAAACAATGATGATTACACCCCGATGGATTTTGTGGTAGAAGTATTACAACGTTTCTTTGAGAAAAATGAACAGCAAGCTGTTGATATTATGTTAGCAATCCATAACCAAGGCAAAGGATTGTGTGGTGTGTTTCCATTTGGAATTGCAGAAACAAAAGTTTTTCAAGTAAATCAGTTTGCAAGAGAAAACCAACATCCGTTACTGTGTACGTTAGAGAAAGCATAATATCGATTTCTCACAGTCTGTGGTTAAATTTAGGGGGTGCTTATGCTGAACAAAGACCTGGAAGTCACCTTGAACCTAGCGTTTCAGCAAGCTAGAGATTCACGTCATGAATACATGACAGTAGAACATTTATTATTAGCGCTGATTGATAATCCCTCTGCTTATGAAGCATTAGTTGCTTGTGGGGCGGATGTTAATCGTTTACGAGAAGAAGTGGCTAATTTCATTCAACAAACCACACCGATTATTGCCGAATCAACTGAAGAGCGTGAAACACAGCCTACCTTAGGATTTCAACGTGTTCTGCAACGTGCGGTTTTCCATGTGCAATCATCTGGTCGTAATGAAGTTTCTGGCGCCAATGTGCTGGTTGCTATTTTTAGTGAGCAAGAATCCCAAGCGGTTTATTTACTGCGTCGTTGTGAGATTACCCGCTTAGATGTGGTTAATTTTATTTCTCATGGCATGGGAAAAGAAGACGATTCTGGCGAACCACAAGATCAAGAACGCATTGATGATCAATCTGAAAATGCCGAAGACCGTAGCATGTTGGCGCAATTTGCGGCTAATTTAAACCAATTAGCGCAAGACGGTACTATCGATCCATTAATTGGTCGTGATGCTGAAATTGAACGTGCGATTCAGACACTCTGTCGTCGTCGCAAAAACAACCCCTTACTCGTGGGTGAAGCTGGCGTGGGTAAAACGGCTATAGCAGAAGGTTTGGCTTATCGCATCGTCAACAAACAAGTGCCTGAAGTGATGGCCAATGCGACCGTGTATTCGTTAGATTTGGGCGCATTATTAGCGGGCACTAAATACCGTGGTGATTTTGAAAAGCGCTTTAAAAGCTTATTAAAAGAATTAGCTGCGGATGAGCATGCTATTTTATTTATTGACGAAATTCATACCATTATTGGTGCTGGCGCCGCTTCTGGTGGTGTGATGGATGCGTCTAACTTACTCAAACCATTGTTATCAAGTGGTAAGTTACGTTGCATGGGGTCAACGACGTTCCAAGAATATCAAAGCATTTTTGAAAAAGACCGTGCTTTAGCACGTCGCTTCCAAAAAATTGATATCAATGAGCCTTCTGTCGCTGAAACCACCAAAATATTGATGGGGCTTAAATCTAAGTACGAACAATACCATGGTGTACGCTATACCCAAGCGGCCATCAGTAGTGCAGCTATCTTATCGGCAAAGCACATTAATGACCGTCATTTACCCGACAAAGCGATTGATGTGATTGACGAAGCGGGTGCGCGTATGGTGATGATGCCGCAAAGCAAACGTAAGAAGACCATTGGTCAAGCTGAAATAGAGGCTATCATTGCCAAGTTGGCGCGTATTCCTGAGAAGTCGGTATCGTCGACTGACAAAGATATGCTGCGTAACCTAGAACGCAACCTTAAGATGGTGGTATTTGGGCAGGACAAGGCTATTGAGAGCCTCAGTTCCGCTATTCGCTTGTCGCGCAGTGGTTTAGGCTCAGAGAAAAAGCCAGTGGGTAGCTTTATGTTTGCCGGCCCGACAGGGGTAGGTAAAACCGAAGTCACCAACCAATTGGCTAATTGTCTCAATCTTAAACTCATTCGGTTTGATATGTCTGAGTATATGGAACGCCACACTGTGTCGCGTTTAATCGGTGCTCCTCCAGGTTATGTTGGTTACGATCAAGGTGGCATGTTAACCGATGCTGTGATTAAAAACCCACATTGTGTGGTGCTACTTGACGAGATTGAAAAGGCGCACCCTGATGTATTCAACTTGCTATTACAAGTGATGGATCACGGTACGTTAACTGACAATAACGGTCGTAAAGCTGATTTCAGAAATGTGACGTTAGTGATGACAACCAATGCTGGCGTGCAAGAAACTATTCGTAAATCGATTGGCTTTAGACAGCAAGATCATACTCAAGATGCCTTAGCTGAAATCAATAAAATCTTTTCACCTGAGTTTCGTAATCGATTAGATTCAATCGTATGGTTTAATCATTTGGATATGACAGTAATCGCCAAAGTGGTTGATAAGTTCTTAGTTGAGTTACAGGCACAACTTGATGATAAACATGTCACCTTGGATGTCAGTGACGAGGCTCGAACCTTGCTTGCGGAGAAGGGATACGACAAATCGATGGGCGCGCGTCCTATGTCGCGTGTGGTGACCGAATTGATTAAACGCCCACTAGCCGATGAAATTCTATTTGGCGTGCTTGAAAGGGGCGGTGTTGCGCACATTGACGTGAAAGACGGTGAGATCAATATCAATTGTGAGTCGTTAGAAAAAGTGTCGTAGTCATTAACGATACAATTGAAAAAGATGACCCATGGGTCATCTTTTTTATGTGTGTTAATTGCGCCTAATACCGTTTCTTGATAAATAAGTCATCAACTCAGAGCGTTACTCACTGTTCAATTCAATGGGTATTGATGGCAAAATGGGTATTCCCTTTTTAAATCAATACAACATAGCAGTGGAGCGTATGAGGTGCTTCTGCAAAACGGATTACAACCATCGCTATGCTTGGTTGAATGCTCTGATAAAGGGATACCCATTACGTTGAACATTCGTTTTGTTTGATGCGTGTTGCTTTGCGCTGAGTACACTTTACTTATGCAGTTTGGTATAACAACAAAAAAACCGACAGGCAGTCGGTTTTTACATTGTTGAGGCTAGCGATTAACGTGCGCGGAAGACGATACGACCTTTTGATAAGTCATAAGGAGTCAACTGAACCGTGACTTTGTCACCGGTTAAAATACGGATGTAGTTTTTGCGCATTTTGCCAGAGATGTGGGCTATCACCACATGTCCATTTTCAAGCTCTACGCGGAACATTGTATTTGGCAAGGTCTCAAGGATAGTGCCCTGCATTTCAATGTTGTCTTCTTTCGCCATTAATTAGTTATCCCATTAGCCTTCAAATATGAAAAAATCGGGCGTATCATGCCCCAAAAACCCTGAACTGTAAAGGGCGTTAACGAGAAAGAGGTGTAAGATTTTCGCCAACTTGCCAACCAAGTGCTGTTAAAATTTGATATGGACGGTATTGGCGTTTATAACTCATTTTCCTATTTTGATCAATTTGATAGCCCAAATACAAAAATCGCTTACCCAATGACTTTGCCAATTGGCATTGAATTAAAATCATCAGTGAACCCAAGGATCGTTCAGCATAGTCCGGGTCGAAGTAACTGTAAATCGCCGAATAACTCTGTGCCATATCATCGGTGACCGCGACTGCAATTAACTTCTCATGATCAAATACTTCGATATACATTGGCGGCAACCAATCAGATAATAAAAAATCATCATATTGGCTTTGTGATGCCGGGAACATGGGTCCATCGCTGTGCCGTTCATTAATGTAACGCTGGTACAAAATATAATGTTCAGGCCGTGATGTATGGCTGACTTTCCAATGTAAATCTCGGTTGTTCTTTAACGTGCGTTTCTGACGTTTTGATAACACAAAATCGTTCACATTCAATCGAATAGACTGACAGGCTTGGCAGTTTGGGCAACGTGGTTTATAAATGGCATTTCCATTACGACGAAACCCCATAGCCAGAAGTTGTTCAAATAATGCTGCGTCAACTTGTGGTTCCTGGATGACCAACAATTGTTCTTTATTGCCTTCAATATAGTTGCAATCAAAAGGTTGGCTTATGCCGACGCTGACCGATTTAGAATTCAATTAACACCTCTTGTTTGTGCCATATTGACGCTGAAATGGCTTGATCTCGATATTGATGAAGTATCGACAAAAATTTGCGTCTTGGTAGGGCGTTAGCGCCAAGGCTGAGCAAATGTGGGTTTATTATTTGGGCATCAATTAACTGGAAATTATTTTTCACCAAGTGTTGATTCAGTATAGCAAACGCAGCTTTTGATGCATTAGTTTGGCGATGGAACATCGATTCACCGCAAAAAACACCTCCTACCGGAATACCATACAGACCACCGACAAGGTGTTCGCCATCCCACACTTCAATAGAGTGAGCGCGCCCTTGAAGATGAAGTTCATAATAGGCCATTTGAATTTCTGCCGATATCCACGTGCCACTTTGGCTATCGCGAGGCTGTGCACATCCCGCGACTACGTCCAAAAATGCATGATTAATGGTATAGCGCCACGTTGATTTTTTAAGAAACTTAATCAAGCTTTTACTGCCAAAAGGTTGAGTCGGCGTGAACACAGCTCTAGGGTCGGGCGACCACCATAAAATCGGGTCATTGGCATTAAACCAAGGAAAAATACCTTGATAATAGGCTTGTATTAAGCGGGTGGGCTGCAAGTCTCCTCCAATGGCTAATAAGCCATTAGGATTAATGAGGGCTTGTTCCGGCGAAGGAAACTCGATGGATTGATTTAAATAACACAGTGAGTTCAAATTGAGTATATTATTTGTAATATCGTATCGTTAACTTAGCGGAAATTAGCCATGTTTAAAATCATAACTGTGAGTATGAAGAGTATTTTTGCAGTATTGCTGACAATTTGCCTTTTTTTTGGCCAAAGCCAAGCTGCTTATGAGCGAAATCAAGCGGTCCCCGTTGAGAAAGTACTGTATGGACAAATTGAATCGGTAAAGCAGGTGAGTGAAAAACAGCTGGTTGAAGACAGTCACAGTGGTTGGAAAACCTTTGGTGGAGCCTTAATCGGTGGTGTTATTGGCCATCAATTTGGTGGTGGTTCCGGTCAAGATGTTGCCACTGTCTTGGGGGCATTGATCGGTGGGGGGATCGGAAGTCAGCATGGTAACCAACAATATTATTTTGAAACTAAATTAGTTGAACTAATGATAAAGCAAGAAGATGGCAGCCAAGTTATGGTGATCCAAGATGCGGATCCTGGAATGAGTTTTGCTGCCGGAGATGAGGTTAGGGTGGTTTACTTAACCGGTTATGTCAGAGTCGACCTTGCAATGTGATAATGCGAGTAAAATAACAGGAGCCTAGGCTTCTGTTATTTTACCCGCAGTCGTCAATACCTGTTTTGCAATACAGTATTATCTGTTATTGCCACGTTTTATTAAAAACCTTGAGGCAATGTTTGCTTACCGATTGTATTTTCGAGTTTTTGACGCCACAACTGCTTAGGGGTTAATCCACCTGAGGTTGATTGAACCTTTTTAGTCGGTGTTTTTTTCGCTGCAGTTTTTGCCGATTCTTTTCGCCTAGGTTCAGCGACTAATCCGCACGTGGTTGTCAGTGGTACTTTTTTTACTGAAGATGCCGTTAAATTAGCATGCATAGCGTCGAGTTCGCTAAAACGCACTGATTTTGCGCCGTCGATTTTATACCAACTGCCCGCTTGCTCAATTGAAACGGGTTTGCCAGATTGATTTTCAAGTGCCGTTTGTAATTGGCTGATGACCTCTTCTTTAGTCAATGTTGTCATAGTTAATAACCTACTTGTTATCACGTTAAATTAAGGTTGTAACTAATTTTAAAGTGTTAAGTTATCAAAAGTCCAATCCATGCCAAAATTGTCGAATTATCAGTCAAAAAGTCGTTTTTATCGACAGTTTATTGGGACGTTATTGAAATAAATAACTTTAGGCTATACGAATATTACCTGTCTCAGAGGCTTGTGTTTCTCATTGATTTAGATCCTAAAATATCTGTATTTTAAACCGTTTTTAGGTTGCATAAGCTTCGCGAGTTCGACCATATTCGGGTAAACTGGTGGTATCGCCATTCAGTATTATATGAATGAATATCGTGTGAGTCCGTATGGTCAATATCATTATCAATAACCTTATATTGTCTACTGGCTGAGGTTAGTTAAATTTTTAGGGGTTTTATGTCCAAAAATCATCAAACATCAGTTATTTCACGTCAAGAATTGGCGTCCTATCTTGATACTTTTTTAAACGTGAGTGCGTTTAAAGATTATGCGCCAAATGGGCTGCAAGTCGAAGGTAAGTCGAACATTCACACCATAGTCACCGGAGTTACAGCTTGTCAGGCACTAATTGATGCTGCGATAAAGGTCAACGCTGATGCAATTTTGGTTCATCATGGTTTTTTTTGGAAAAATGAGCCTGACGTCATCACTGGCATGAAATATCGTCGGATCAAAGCATTAATGGATAATGACATTAGTTTATATGGCTATCATTTACCGTTAGATGCACACCATGGTGTGGGTAATAATGCCCAATTAGCCCAACAATTAGGCATTATTAGCCCAAGAGTCTACGAGCCTGTGGCTCAGGATTTATTATGGCATGGTCATTTAGAACACCCATTAACGGTTGCCGAATTTAGCGAGTTACTCAGCAGTGTATTAAAACGTAAACCGTTGCACATAGGTGATGAAACCAAAATGATCTCGACCTTGGCTTGGTGTACCGGAGGTGCACAAGACTATATTGATGATGCGGCGCAAATGGAGGTTGATGCATTTATTAGTGGTGAAGTATCAGAGCGGACTTTCCATGCAGCAATCGAGCAAGGGTTACATTACTTTGCCGCTGGGCATCATGCGACAGAACAATTTGGCATCCAAGCTTTGGGTGAGCATTTAGCGGAAAAATTCAATATTGAGCATCATTTTATTGATATTGTAAATCCCGTGTAATTTGACAATATCGTAATGCTTGGTTGCGCCGGCGCTGATGTTCATTGCGTTACCGGCTTTAGTCTTAGGTAGATAACCGATGTTTAGTGCTGTTTTTTGACAACATTGACTTAGCTATTGGCATTAAACGAAGTCTACATAATGGGTGATGGACAAGACCATGGATGTATCATATTGCCTTTTATTTGTTAAGGATCCGTAAATGACCGAGTATTTCCTACAAGCTTTTATTTATTTAACCGCTGCGGTAATCGCTGTTCCCTTAGCCAATAAATTAGGATTAGGTTCAATACTCGGCTACCTCATTGCCGGGGTTGTTATTGGGCCAATTATCGGTTTAGTCGGCAGTGAAACCAACACGATTCAACACTTCGCCGAATTTGGCGTGGTGATGATGTTGTTTTTAGTTGGGTTAGAGCTTGAGCCTAAAATGTTATGGGCGATGCGCAACCGTTTACTGGGGCTTGGTGGCTTACAAGTTGTGGGGACTATTTTGGCCGTGATGGCCTGTGCGACTTATGCTGGATATGGGCTCAGTACAGCGTTAACCATAGGGTTAATTTTTTCCCTTTCATCTACCGCAATTGTGTTGCAAACCTTATCTGAAAAACGCCTCAATAAAACCCATGCCGGAAAGAACGCATTTTCGGTCTTGCTGTTTCAAGACATAGCCGTCATTCCCATGTTGGCCTTTATTCCGTTATTAGCCTTACCTGAGTTAGTTGAGAAAGCCCAAGCTGCTGTTAGTAGTATGAGTGAACAACACGAGCAGTTAAGTCTCGTGGCTTCATTACCAGGTTGGGCATATGCCATTGTACTGGTATTAGCTATTGGTGCTGTGGTGTTAGGTGGGCATTATCTCAGTAGGCCATTATTTAGGATGGTAGCGGACTCAGGAGTACGCGAAATATCTACTGCCGCAGCGCTTATGTTGGTGATTGGGATTGCAGCGTTAATGAGTTTGGTTGGTATTTCACCCGCATTAGGTACCTTTTTGGCGGGCGTGGTACTGGCTAATAGTGAGTTTAAACATGAACTAGAGTCCAATATTGGGCCTTTTAAAGGATTGTTATTAGGACTGTTTTTTATCACCGTGGGTGCTGGGATTGATTTTTCGGTGTTATTTGCCGATTTTAGCGAGATTATCTTAATGACCTCTGGGGTGATGCTAATTAAAGGGATTGTACTTTATTTATTGGCATTAATTTTTCGAATTAAAGGCAGTGATCGTTGGTTATTTGCCTTAAGTCTTGCTCAAGCGGGTGAGTTTGGCTTTGTATTATTAAGTTTCAGCGTGCAACAGCATGTGTTGCCTGCAGAGCTGGCACAAACCTTGTCGATAGTGGTCGCGTTATCGATGTTTTTAACCCCAGGGTTGTTCATTTTGTTCGAAAAGGTGATCTTTCCTCGTTTTCAGAAAAAAACCAATCAACGCGCCCAAGATAATATTGACGAGGTTGGCTGTGTGGTGATTGCTGGTATTGGTCGTTTTGGCCAAGTTGTTAATCGATTATTGATTTCCAATGGCATTAAAACGGTGGTGCTTGACCATCAAGCCTCACAAGTTGACTCGATTAGAAAAATCAATACTAAAGCCTATTATGGCGATGCTACCCGTCCAGCTTTATTAACAACAGCGGGTATTGCCCAGGCTTCCTTGTTTGTTGTCGCCATCGATAATCGTGAAAGCAGTGTTGCGTTAGTGAAATATTTACATCATACCTACCCCAAACTTAACATCGTTGCGAGGGCATTCGATCGCGGCCACGGGCATTTATTAAAAGAAGCGGGCGCCGATATTGTTGAGTCAGAAACCCATCATTCTGCACTTGAAGTGGGCGCGGCGTCATTGCGCTTATTGGGCTATTCTGACGATTTTGTCAGTAAGCGAAAGTCGACGTATAAACGGGTTGAAAAAGAAGCATCTAAACGTCTATATACTCAAGTGAATTCAAACTGCAGGTTTTAATTTCTGAAAGTTATCATTAATTGTATCACCGAGCGTGTCAGCAA